>JALZUT010000102.1 GCA_023300575.1 Olleya sp. | reverse complement strand
GATACAGCAGCTCCGCCCATTCCTATACGGTAGTTTTCACCACCAAGAATAACTATTTTATCACCGGTTTTTGGAGTGTCTTTTAGTGCTTGGTCTGCTTTACCATAACCAATACCACCAGCTTGCATAATTACTTTGTCATATCCTAGTTTTCTGGAACTTGTACTGAGCTTAGTTGAAGTATCTTGTTCATGCTCAAAAGTTAAAACAGAACCACAAATTAGCGGTTGCCCAAATTTGTTTCCAAAGTCTGATGCACCATTACTAGCTTTAATTAAAATATTTACAGGTGTTTGGTACAACCAATCTCTTGCTTCCATTTTTTGTTCCCAAGGTCTATTATCTTCTAAGCGCGAGTAAGACGTCATATAAACCGCTGTCCCTGCTAATGGTAAAGAGCCTTTACCACCAGCTAATCGGTCTCTAATTTCTCCTCCAGACCCTGTTGCTGCACCATTAAAAGGTTCTACGGTTGTTGGAAAATTATGTGTTTCGGCTTTTATAGAGATTACAGAGTCGTAATCTTTTGTGTCGTAAAAGTCTGGTTTGTCTGCTGTTTTTGGTGCAAACTGTTCTACTCTTGGACCTTTTATAAAAGCAACATTATCTTTATATGCTGAAACAATATCGTTAGGATGTTGTTTAGATGTTTCTTTGATTAATTTGAATAATGAATTAGGTTTCTCTTTACCATCAATAATAAAAGTACCATTAAAAATTTTATGGCGACAGTGTTCGCTATTGACTTGAGAGAACCCAAAGACTTCAGAGTCTGTTAATGGTCTTCCAATTTTTTTTGAAACGCCTTCTAAGTATTCAATCTCTTCATTATTTAATGCTAAACCTTCTTGTTTATTATATGCCGAAATATCTTCGATATTAAGAATAACTTCTGGTTGAATATCAATAGTAAATGAATCTTGATTTAAGCTATTATACTTTTGAGAAATCATTGGGTCAAAATCCTTGAAATCGTTAGCGCAAGCTTCAAATTCTTCAATTCTAATAAGACCTTCAATACCCATATTTTGGGTGATCTCTACAGCATTTGTACTCCAAGGAGTTATCATGGCTGCACGTGGACCAATAAAAAAAGCGTCTAAAGACGCTGCACTTATTTTAGGTTGGTTGCCAAATAACCATGTCAATTTTGAAATGGTTTCAGTTGATAACTCTTTTGTTGCTTGAACAGCAAATATTTTACTGTTTTGGTTTCCGAAGAAATGAATCATTAGACTATAATTTGAGTGTTGTTTTTAAAGACACAAATTTAAGTTTTTTAGTTATAATAGCTCATAAAAAATGAAGCTTAATTTAAGAGTTATTCACTAGGTTTTAAACAAAAAAGCAACTCGATACTAGTTGTTTTTTAATAATTATTTAGTCTCTTTCTTTTAGGAAGGTGTATTTAAGACTGATGGGGTTAATTTTTAATTAGTTTTTTAATAACATTTCCTGCTTCATTTATTAATATCAAAACAGTGTTTTAGCTAGTAATATTTCAGTTAGAATTTGGATCTAAATACCCTTGTGAGCCATTTACATAAACACCATCACATAATTAATCGTATGTTTTAGCTGTGTGACCATTATTTGTATTAATTAGCAGGTGTTTATGCTAAAGCATAAACACGAATAAATAACCTCTTATAATGTAAAATTGTTTCATTATAAGAGGTTATTTAATTTTAAGCTTTTTCTAGTAGAGCCATATAAAATCCATCAAAACCAGATTCGTGACTTAATATTTTATTATCCTTTATAAAGGTGAAATTTTTTCCGTTTTCTGAAGCTAAAAATTTTTTAACTTGTTCTTGGTTTTCGCTAGGTAAAATAGAACAAGTAGCATATACTAGCTTTCCGCCAGGTTTAACCATTTTAGAATAGGTATCTAAAATTTCGGTTTGTGTTTTTTTAATACGCTCGATAAATTCTGGTTGCATTTTCCATTTAGCATCAGGGTTTCTACGTAATACACCTAAACCAGAACATGGTGCATCTATCAATACACGATCTGCTTTGTCGTATAGTTTTTTAATGACTTTGGTAGAGTCTATATGACGTGGTTCTATATTATGCGCACCATTACGTTTTGCACGACGCTTTAGTTCTTTTAACTTATTAGCGTAGATGTCAAGCGCAATTATTTGACCTTTATTTTCCATAATAGAAGCTAAATGTAATGTTTTACCACCTGCACCAGCGCAAGTATCTATAACACGCATTCCTGGTTCTGCTTGTAAATACTCTGCCACTAATTGAGAGTTTGCATCTTGTACTTCAAAATGACCATTTTGAAACATATCTGTGGTAAATACATTACCACGTTCTGCTAATTTTAAAGCATCTATGTGTTTTGGTAACTCTTCGGTTTCGATTTCTAAATCAAATAAATCGGCTTTAAGCTTTTCTTTAGTTGTTTTAAGTGTGTTTACTCTTAAAATAACATCTGCTTGTTGGTTTAAAGCAGTAGCTTCTTTGCTCCAAACTTTTTCGCCTAACTCTTTGGCTGCTAATTCGTCCATCCAATCTGGAAAGGATTCTTTTATCTTTCTTATTTTAGAAAACTCGTCAAAACGTCCTTTTATTTTACGTTGAGGTGTGTTTTCAAAATATTTCCAATCAGGTAAAGTAATGCCTTTTAAAGTGGCCCAAACCGCAAACATGCGCCAAATATCATCTCTGCTAAAAGGTTCTTTTATTTCTGCGATTTCGGCATATAAGCGTTTCCAACGTACTATATCATAAGTGGTTTCTGCAACAAAACCTCTGTCACGACTTCCCCAACGTTTGTCTCGTTTAAGTAGTTGTTGTACTACTTTATCTGCATAATTACCTTCGTTAAAGATTAGTAATAATCCATCAACAGTGGCAAAGCATAAATTTCTATGTAATCTCATGGTGTTCAAATTAGTGCTGGATTTTCTTGAAAA
This sequence comes from Olleya sp., assembly GCA_023300575.1. Taxonomy (GTDB): domain Bacteria; phylum Bacteroidota; class Bacteroidia; order Flavobacteriales; family Flavobacteriaceae; genus Olleya. The sequence continues at coordinate 879 of JALZUT010000102.1, read as the reverse complement.
TCAGCTTGCAAAGGTACATTTAATTTATAAATTTGTTGTCATTTATTAGTATTATGAAGTTAAATAGGATTACCATACTAATTGTTTTAATTATGTTATTTAAAACAACGTTTTCTTTTTCGCAGATTAATCCGTTAGGTATTGATAATACTTTTATTGGTTTAGATAGAGAGAATGGTTTTTTTATTATGTCTGGTGTAGCATTAGCTTCTTATTTTTTGTCTATAAAGGCAAATGAAAATGATAAAGTTGAGTATTACCAGTTGCATGTCGCTTATTTTAATGGTGATGGTTATGATGTGTTTATGCAAAATTTTGGTATTGAAAGAGAATACTCAAAATGGTTTTCAACACGAGTCGAGGCTAATTTACAAGAGTTTAGTAAAGCTAATTATTCTACTTTTGGTTTTGGCGTAAAAGTATATACGCGTTGGTCTCTATTAAGAGAAAAGAGAGTAAAACCATTTTTTGAATATGGTGCTGGTGCTTTTGGTGCATTAAAGAAATTTCCTGAAAATGGCAGTAGGTTTACTTTTAATCTTACCTATGCTATTGGTTTAGAATATCTTTTAAGTAATAAAAATAAGCTTAGGATAGACTATAATTTTATACACCATTCTAATGCTAGTTTAGCAGATGCTAATCCTGGTTTTGATGGTAATGGAATAAGCTTGTCTTATTCGTGGTTTTTGGAATAGTTACATTTATATTTGGAATTAAATTAATATTATTATGAAGTACAGCCTGTTTGTTATCTGTTTGTTATTACTAGTTTCTTGTAAAAAAGAGGAAGTAAAAGAAAAGATATTTATTCCTCGTGATTTTACTGAAGTTGAAATTGAAACGCTTTTACAGGATTCTAATTTAAATGTTAGGGCT
>JALZUT010000101.1 GCA_023300575.1 Olleya sp. | reverse complement strand
CATAAATACTTTAAATTATGGAAGACATTAATTTTTATGCTATTTTACTGGCTGCTATTGTACCAATTATCATTGGATTTGTTTGGTACAATCCTAAATTTTTTGGAATTGCATGGATGCACGAAGCAGAGATGACTGAAGCAAAACTGAAAAGAGGTAACCTGCTTTTAATTTTTATTCTAACGCTTATATTTTCGTTTTTTATAGCAATGATTGTTATGTTTTTATCAGTACATCAATCTGGTGCAGTAAGTTTAATAGGTGGAGATCCATCAGCAGAAGGTGTTTTACCATCTTTTCAAGCATTTATGGCAGATTATGGAAGCAAATTTAGAACCTTTAAACATGGTGCTTTACATGGTGTTTTAGCAGGGATTATGTTTGCATCACCTATAATTGCTATTAATGGTATGTTTGAACGTAAAAGCTGGAAATACATTTTTATAAACGCAGGTTATTGGACTTTAACTTTAGCTGTAATGGGAGCAATCATTTGTGGTTGGGTTTAAACATTTTGTAACATTTAAAAAAAATAAAGACTGATAGGGTTACTTTCTGTCTTTTTGTTTGCGCTTTTGATACATTTTAAAATTTATAAATCAGTAAACCAACTTCCTAATTCTTGGGATGCTTTACCGACTCCTGATTTTTTTCTAAAAACACCGTTTTTAAAAGCGCTAGAACAGTCTTGCCCAAAAAACATTCAGACTAATTATGTTGCTGTTTTTAAAGAGGATTTATTAGTAGGAATAGCCATTATACAACGTGTAGAAATGTACATTGATGATGTATTTAGAAAAACATCCGATAACGCCTTAAAACGTTTCGAAAAAGCCATAATAGCTAAAATAGTTAGAGGTAACGCTTTAGTAGTTGGTAACTTGATGCATACAGGACAACATGGTTTGTTTTTTAATACAGAAGTACTAAAGCAAGCGACCTACTTAGAGGCTATTTTTAAAGCTATCGATGCGTTAACTATTAAGATAAAAAAAGACTATAAAAAGAACATTAGAATTGTTTGTTTTAAAGATTACTTTGAAACAGATAGTATTCATAAAAACCAAGATTTATTTATTAAAAATCATTTGTATAAAGTCCAGGTACAACCTAATATGGTACTAGATATTCCTGAAACATGGAATACATTTGAAGACTACGCATTTGCTTTGCAAAAAAAATACAGAAGACGTTATAAAACAGCAGTAAAAAAAGCACAAAATATTACAAAAAAAGAATTGAGTTTAGTCGATATTGATTCAGCTTCTTCCCAATTGTATACGTTATATTTATGTGTATCAGATAATGCTAAAGTCAACTCTTTTGTATTGTGCAACAAGCATTTTTTCAACTTAAAAAAAGAATTAAAAGACAATTTTAGATTATTTGGTTATTATTTAAACGAAGAGCTTGTTGGTTTTTACACGCTTATTCTAAATAATGAAGTACTAGAAACGTATTTTTTAGGCTACAATCCAGAGTTGCAACATACCAATCAACTTTATTTAAATATGTTATATGATATGCTAAATTTTGGTGTCGATAACCGTTTTAAAAGAGTGGTTTATGCTAGAACAGCAATGGAAATAAAAAGTTCTATTGGTGCAAAACCACATACGATGCACATCTTTATGAAGCACACTAATAATTTTATAGCAAATTCCTTACTAAAATTTATTGTAAAAACATTAAATCCTATTAAAATGTGGGAGGAAAGACATCCTTTTAAATAATTATTTTTATCTTTTGTTTGTATACTGCTACTTTTACGACTTATACCAAAACTAATAGATTATGAAAAAAATAGTATTTGCGCTGTTCCTACTACCAATCTTGTCTTTTTCTCAAGAGATGAGCAATGAAAAACTTAATGAAATCTATATCTCTGTTAGTGATTCAATTCAAAGCAATAAAAATTCTTGGCAATTCATTATCAATGAGGTTCCGATAATTTCTGTCACAGATTCTATTCATAATAGAATGCGAATTATTTCGCCAATAGCAGATTCTAATGCATTAGATGATAAACTAATTAAAGCAGCTTTAGTTGCTAATTTTCATACAGCATTAGATGTAAAATATGCGGTTTCAGAAGGTGTTTTATGGGCTGTATTTATTCATCCATTAAAAGAATTATCAGAACATCAAGTTAGAGATGCACTAAGTCAAGTGTATTATGCAAACATCAATTTTGGAACTACGTTTGCCAGTACTTCTTTATCTTTTCCTTGGACAGGTAGTGAAGCAGAAGTCGTTAAGCAAAAACCTAAACCTAGAGCAAATAAAATATAAAAAACCCAAAAAGAGGATGTCCTTTTGGGTTGTTTTTAATATATTAAAATAGCAATTATTTACCACTATTCTTTTTATTAAGTTTTGCTTCCTTCATAGCTTCACCAATCTCATTACTTGCTGCAAAACTAGCAACCATTTCATTAAGCATATTGCTTCCTGCTTGAGGCGAATTTGGTAATAAAATCAAGTTACTATTAGTTTCGCTACCAATTGCTTGAAGTGTATCATAATGTTGTGTTACTACAATTAAAGCTGATGCTTCTTGACTGTTAATACCAACTTTATTAAGTACTTCTACAGACTCTTCTAATCCACGCGCAATCTCACGTCTTTGATCTGCAATCCCTTGTCCTTGAAGACGCTTACTTTCTGCTTCTGCTTTTGCTTTTTCTACAATTAAAATACGTTGTGCATCACCTTCATATTGCGCAGCAGTTTTTTCTCTATCTGCAGCATTAATTCGGTTCATTGCTTCTTTTACTTGTGCATCAGGATCTATATCTGTAACTAATGTTTTGATAATATCGTATCCGTAATCCGACATAGCATCGTTAAGTTCAGATTTTACAGCAATAGCAATATCATCTTTTCTTAAAAACACATCATCTAAAATCATTTTAGGTACTTCGGCTCTAACGACATCAAAAACATAAGATGTAATTTGATCGTGTGGGTAGTCTAATTTATAAAAAGCATCTTCAACTTTAAGTTTTATTACTTTGTATTGTACAGATACTTTTAATCTAACAAATACATCATCTTTGGTTTTTGTTTCGATAATAACATCTAATTGTTGAATTTTAAGACTTAATCGTCCTGCAATTTTGTCTATAAAAGGAATTTTGAACTGTAATCCGGATTGTCGAATACTCTGGAATCGTCCAAAACGCTCTATAATAGCTGCAGTTTGTTGTTTTACAGTAAATACTGAAGAGACTAAAAGAAGTAATACTATGACTACTAAAGGAATGTAAAAAATATTATCCATGTTTATGGTTTTTAAAAGTTATACATAATGATTACTAATTTAAGTTATATTTGCGCAAAACTCCCTTAAATTATAATGAAAAAATCACAATTTATCTTATTAGTAGCTATAACTATAGGTTTTGTTACAAAAAACTTTTCTCAACACACAAGATATAGCATCAAAAACGGGTTTGCTATTGGAGGAGGAGTCACACAATTTGATATTATAACAGACAATTTTCAAACTCAAAATGGTGATGGATGGATGGGTCATATGTCTGCAACTGTAGACATACCAAATAAATGGTATAATGTTAGTTATGGTATGCAATTGTCCGAGAACACGTTTACAGTAAACGGGTTAAATAATAGCTTAACATCTGGTGCTGACCCAACATTAGCGTCTAGTTTTAGCCCAATAGAATATAAAGTATTCGCTGCTCAAGTGGTGTTTTTGTGGCATGCAAAACCTTTTAGAGCACCCTATTTTACTATAGATTTTGGACCTATGCTACAATATAATAGCGACTTGGATTTAAGTAACAAAACACAAGAAGACCAGCTTATAGCAGATTTTGAAAACGTTGCAGCTAAAGATTTTGAAGATTTAAACAACGTTAATTTTAATGGTGTAATTGGTGCCACTTTAGGTTTTGAATTTATTAAAGTAAAAGCTCAATATATTTATGGGTTTACCAATATTTTAGGTGCATTAAATGACGCAACATTTAATGAAACACTAAATAAAAAATTTGAAGGAAACCAAAGTATGTTTGCTTTAACAGGTTTGATTACATTTTAAAAGAGAAGACAAAAAAAAGCGAGCTATTTAGCTCGCTTTTTTTGTTTTATAAGGTTTCAATTAGTTTTTCGATACGTTTTATACTTTCGGTTTTACCAATCATAAACATTATATCAAAAACATCTGGTCCTTGTAAAGCACCAACCAAAGCTAATCGTAAAGGCATCATTACTTTTCCAAAGCCAATTTCTTTAGACGTAATCCAACCTTTTATTTGTGATTGAAGCGTTTCTACTTCAAAATCTTCAATATTTGATACTATATTTAATACCTCTGTCATTATAGATTTAGTATCCTCTTTAAATGCTTTTTTAGAGGCTTTTTCATCATAAGTCTCTGGTGCAACAAAAAAGTAACTGCTTAAATCCCAAAAGTCTTTTACAAACGTAGCACGTTCTTTAATTAACCCAACAACTAATGCAATGTAATTTACGTCAATGTTAGTTAATTCAGCCTGGTTTTTTTGAAACGCTTCTGCTAAATCTGTATCGCTTTGTTTTTGCATATAATGGTGATTAAACCACTTAATTTTATCCGGATCAAAACGGGCTCCTGCTTTGTTTACACGATCTAAATCAAAATCAGAAATCAATTGCTCTAAGCTAAAAATTTCTTGTTCAGTTCCAGGATTCCAACCTAAAAAGGCTAAAAAATTAACCACAGCATCTGCAAAATAACCTGATTCTTTATAGCCCTTTGAGACTTCTCCATTTGTCGACGTATATTCTAAAGGAAATACCGGAAATCCCAATTTATCACCATCTCGCTTGCTTAATTTTCCTTTTCCTGTTGGTTTTAATATTAATGGTAAGTGTGCAAATTGTGGAGCGTCCCAACCAAATGCTTTGTATAATTGGTAATGCAATGCTAAAGAAGGTAGCCATTCTTCACCTCTAATAACATGTGAGATTTCCATTAAATGGTCATCTACAATATTTGCTAGGTGGTAAGTTGGCATACCATCACTTTTAAATAAGACTTTATCATCTAAAACATTAGTATCAATTTTAATGTCACCACGAATAATATCTTTAAGATGCAAAGTTTCATCTTGAGGAGATTTAAATCTAATTACATAGTCATCTCCTGCATCTAATTTTGCTTTTACTTCTTCTTTAGTAAGCGATAATGAGTTGCTTAATTTTAAACGATTATGCCAATTGTATATAAAAGTCTTACCTTTTGCTTCGTGATTTTTTCTTTGAAAATCAAGTGTTTCGGAAGTATCAAATGCATAATATGCATTTTCATTAGCTATTAATTGATTTGCGTATTGTTTGTATAAATCTTTACGCTCGCTTTGTCTATATGGTCCAAATTTTTCGTTTTTACCTGGTCCTTCATCAAACGGAATGTTACACCATTTTAAGGAGTCGATGATATACTCTTCTGCACCTTCTACGTAACGGTTTTGGTCTGTATCTTCGATACGTAACACAAAAGTCCCGTTATATTTTTTAGCAAATAAATAGTTAAAAAGTGCTGTACGGACACCTCCAATATGTAAAGGTCCTGTTGGACTTGGTGCAAAACGCACTCTGACTTGTTTAGACATGTTAAATGTTTTGAGAGTGCAAAGATAGAATAGAGAAGAAGAAAGAGCAAAGAAAATAGCATAAAGAGCTAAGTTTAACAATAACTTATAAATCTAAGCAATTAAGTCTAAAAATAAAATAGTAATTTAGTAAGTTAAATAGCAAAGCTTGAATAATTTTAACACCATACAATCCAAACTAGAGCAATTTATTAGAAAATATTATACTAATGAGTTGATAAAAGGCGCAATACTTTTTTTTAGTATTGGGTTACTTTATTTTTTAATTACGCTTTTAGTCGAGCATTTTTTATGGCTAAACTCTACCTTTAGAACTGCTTTGTTTTGGCTATTTATTGCAGTAGAAATAGGGTTGTTTGTAAAGTTTATAATCTTACCAGTAGCAAAGTTATTCAAGCTTAAAAAAGGAATCGATTATAAAAAAGCGTCTTCAATAATCGGGAATCATTTTTCGGAAGTAAATGATAAACTATTAAATGTCTTACAACTAAAAGAGGCTAACAATAATACAGAGTTACTAGCAGCAAGTATTGATCAAAAAGCATCAGAGCTAAGTCCTGTACCTTTTAAATTAGCTGTTAATTTTAAGCAAAACGTTAAGTATTTAAAATACGCAGCAATACCAATTGTAATACTATTAATTACAGCAATTTCAGGTAAGATGAATTTGTTTAGCGATAGCTATGAACGTGTTGTTAATTATCAAACTGCTTATGAACCACCAGCACCTTTTCAGTTTTTTGTTATAAATGAAAACCTGCAAACAGTAGAAAACAAAGAGTTTAGATTAATAGTTAAAACAGATGGAGCCGTTATTCCGGAGGATGCTCAAATTAGTTTTAATAACGAAACTTATTACCTGCAACAACGTGGCGCAGGAAGTTTTGAGTATGTCTTTGAGCAACCCAAACAAGACATTACATTTAATTTATCTGCCAATAACGTAAACTCTAAACCTTATACATTACAAGTCGTTGAAGTACCCACTTTATTGGGTTTTAATATGGTTTTAAATTATCCAAATTACACTAATAAACGTAACGAATCCGTTAAAGGTATTGGTAATGCGGTTGTACCTGCAGGTACTAGAGTAACTTGGCAACTTAACACCAGAGCAACAGATAATGTGGATTTAATTGCTAAAGATACTTTAGCGTTTTCTAGTCTTAATACAGGCGCTTTTGAAGCTTCAAAAAGCATTTATAATAATTTTGATTACAGCATTAGCACAAGTAATAAAACGTTAAAAAACTACGAGAATTTAGCATACAGTATTTCGGTTATAAAAGACCAACATCCAGAATTGAAACTAGAAGCTAAAACCGACTCTTTAGACCAACAGTCTCTTTACTTTAAAGGTCAAGTTAGTGATGATTACGGATTAGATAGACTACAATTAGTTTATTATCCTAATGGAAATGAAACCGATAAAAAAGTAGAGAATATTATAATTTCTAAATCTAATTTTGACGAGTTTATTAGTGCTTTTCCAAACAACATAGTAATTGAAGAGGGTGTCTCTTACGACTTATACTTTGAGGTATTTGATAATGATGCAATAAATAAGAACAAGAGTACAAAAAGTGCTGTCTTTTCTTATAGAAAACGCACTCAAGATGAAGAAGAGCAAAAGCAATTGCAAGAGCAAAATGAAACCATTCAAGATTTAAACAAAACGCTTGATAAGTTTGACAAGCAAGAAAAAGAGCTTCAGGAATTATCTAAAACGCAAAAAGAAAAATCGGAGCTTAATTTTAATGATAAAAAGAAATTTGAAAACTTCCTTAAACGTCAAAAGCAACAGGAGGAAATGATGAAGGAGTTCAACAAAAAATTAAAAGATAATTTAAACGAATTTCAAAAAGAAAATAAAGAAGAAGACCAGTTTAAAGAAGATTTAAAAAAACGCCTTAAAGACAATGAAGAACAACTTAAAAAAGACGAAAAACTTTTAGAAGAATTAGAAAAACTAAAAGATAAATTTAACAAAGAAGAGTTTTCAGAAAAGCTAGATGAATTAGCAAAAAAAGCTAAAAGTCAGAAGAGAAGTTTAGAACAGTTAGTAGAATTAACCAAGCGTTATTACGTCTCAAAAAAAATGGAGAAAATTAGCAAAGAGATTGACAAGCTTGCTAAAGAACAAGATCAGTTGGCTAATGAAGAAGAGAAAGATAATACTAAAGAAAAGCAAGACGAAATAAATGAAAAGTTTGAAGACATTCAAAAACAATTAGAGGATTTAGAAAAAGACAATAAAGAATTAAAAAGCCCTATGGATTTACCTCGAGATAAAAATAACGAGGAAAATATCAAAGAAGAACAGAAAGAAGCAAGTGAAGAGTTAAAAGAAAAGCAAGAAGCTAAGGACGAACAACAAAAACAGCAAAAGCAAGATTCCGCTAAAAAGAAACAGAAAAGTGCGGCTCAAAAAATGAAAAAAATGAGCATGAGTATGCAAAAGCAAATGGCTGGTGCAGCTCAAGAACAACTTCAGGAAGACATCGAGATGTTACGACAGATTTTAGATAATTTGGTTGTGTTTTCATTTGATGAAGAAGCGCTTATGAATAAGTTTAGAAGTATTGAGGTTAATCACAATGAGTATGCAACTTATCTTAAAAAGCAAAAAGAGTTGCGTACACATTTTGAGCATGTAGATGATAGTTTATTTGCAATTTCATTACGTCAACCTACTTTTTCAGAAGATATTAATAGAGAGATAAGCGATGTGTATTTTAATATTGATAAGTCTTTAGAACAGCTTTCAGAAAATATGTTGTATCAAGGTACCGGATCCCAACAATATGCCTTAACCTCTGCTAATAATTTAGCTAATTTTTTAAGTGGTGCATTGGATAATATGCAAATGCAAATGGGTATGCCTTCACC
>JALZUT010000100.1 GCA_023300575.1 Olleya sp. | reverse complement strand
GGTGTAAAGGCTACTGGTGCTTGCTCTACTTGTAAGGTTAATTGGGTTGTAGTAAAACAACCTGTATTAACATCTTCTACACGTACAATTACTAGTTGTGGATTTGAAATATTAATGTATGGAACCGCTAGTGGGTTAACCTCATTATCGGCATCTGCTTGGATTAAATAATACGTTACTGCTAAGGTTGGATTACCTCCGGATATTTCGTTGTTTTTTATGGTAAGATCAAATTCACTAATTCCATCAGTAATATTGTCATCACATACTTCTAATGGTGTTGGGTTTGTTATTGAAGGACCTGTGATTAATGAAACAGTATTGGTGTCAGTTAAAACACTTGAACAATTAGATGTTGGATTGTCTAAAAACTCTAATGTTATTATTTGGTCAACTAGAGGCGCAATAACTGTAATAATTGATTGACCTGTAACATCTAAAGTTGTTTGTAATGTTCCGCCTCCATTAATATTATAATCTATTAGGTCTCCAGGTGTTCCACTAATAGTGAAAATAGCGTTATTGCCCATACAAAAATCAGTATTACTGGTTAGTGATACTAATGGACTTGTTTGTAATTGAAATTGTGAAGTATCAAAACAGTTAGTGTTATTTATATTTTCAATTCTTGCAAAAATTGTTTGAGGATTGGTTAAATTAGTGTAAGGACTAGCTATTGGATTGTTCCCCGAATCTGCATCTGTTTGATTAAGATGATAAGTAATAGTATATTCTGTAGAAGTTTGAGTGTTTAATATGTTGTTGTCATTTAGTGTTAAATCAAATTGGGCTATAGCTGTACTACTGCATTCAATTAATGTTTGACCTAAATTAGCTATAGGAATATTTGAAACTGTAAATTCTAATGTTGCAGTACAATTATCCTGTGTAAAATATTGTATAGTGGTTACACCAGGATTTAATGCTGTAACCTCTCCATTAGTATCAACTGTTGCTACTGTTATATCTGTAGAAGACCAAGGAGTATTAATATTTGGTGTACCAGAACCTGTTAGTTGGACAGTTTCTCCAATGCATGTCGAATTTGGACCTGTTATAGTTCCTTCTCCTATTGTAATATTGACACTATTACTTTGAATACAACTAGCTAATGATTCTATCTGAATTCTGTATAAAGAACTTGCAGGCAAACCAGCAGGAAGTGTACAATTAATAATTCCGTTTGTATTTGTAAAAATTACTCCTATTGGATTTACTGTATTGAAATTTCCAAACTCATCACTTAATGTTGCCGTAAATTCTGTACTAGGGTCAAAAACACCTGTTAAGGTAAAAGGTAAATCAAAAGTATTACCAGGACAAAATGATAGAGGAGGAGAAGGTTCTGGTATATTAATATTATTTAATAAATTATCATAAACCGACAAAAATATTTCTCCGTTATTTTGATAAACGACAACGACATCATCTGTTATTTGATTTCTTGTTATGTTGTGTGTCTCTCCTGAAGCTATTATTATTGGTGTTGAAAATGTGTCTCCTTGATTAGAACTTACATTCATTAATAATTCTCCTGTGTTACTTCTGTAACCATCTATTAAAGTACCTTTATTATCTGCAAATAATGTCCTTCCTTCATTAGTAGTTAGATTTGATCCAAAAGTTAAAGCAGTTGCAATACCAGTTGTAACATCAATTTTATAACCTAAAGTATCATCAGGTTGACCAAAACCACTACCAGCAACAAATATAAAAGTTCCACAAGGACCATCACTTAGTGCATAACTTGAAAAGAATACTTGTGTAGTATTTGGAATTATTGGTGTTTGTGTCAAGTTTGCTCCATTATCAGTACTTTCAAATAATAATATAGTAGGATTATCCATTGGAGTGTAAACGACTCCATTTTGATCGGTTAAAACATCTGAATAGACCATAAATTGACCTGTTGCTACAGAATTAAAAGAACCAATACCGTTATTGCTATTAGAAAATAAATTTATTCCTGATTGATCAATTAGGTAAACATTGTTTGCAGATGTGGTCATATGTACATCTCCATTAGCTAAACCAACAATAGAAGGCGTGCTAAAGTTTAGTGCTAAATCTACACTTGAGCTAATGTTAATATTTCCGTTTTCGCTCCATGCTACTAAAACAGTACCTAAATCATTGACTGCTAGTTCTGGTTCAGTGAAATTTACGTTAGAAACTAGTACACTTGGTAAAAAACTTTGACCACCATTAACACTCTTAGCAACCCTTATTTCAGAACCGTTAGTATAAGCTACATATATGTTTCCCTCTGGTCCAACAGCTACATTTCTACTTGTATTAGCACTACCAATATTATTTGACCCTGTTGCAAGATCGCTTACAGGTATATCTGCGTATAAAGGAGTTTGAGCAATTAGAGAAAATGGTAATAAAAGAAAAGCGAATATTATTAATATGAAATTTAGGATATTTTGATTATAGTTGGTTTGTTGAGACATCGATTGCAATATTGTTAGTGGTTAATTTAATGTTCAAAAACAAAAATAAGTTGTTTTATTATGCTAATAAGAATAAGAATAATAATAATAAATTTTTTTTATTATAGCCTTAGTCTTTGTGTGAAAGATAAGTTACTAAACAAAATTGGTAATTGATTTATGGCAATTTATTTGGGTTTTAAAACCAATAGCAGTATTATCACCCCGTAGGTCTTCACCACCTTCAAGTATTCAATTTTCAAGGACTAAAACACCATCTACCTTTCCTATAACTTCAGTGTTTTTTTCTTTAATACAATAGCCTTTTTCTTTTAATTGATTAATTAACTTTTGACTAAAACTATTAGGCTCCATTCTAAATAATTTTTAGCATTGTAAGCTTCTATATAAAGAGAAGTAAGCATTTTGATAGCTAATACATCTGCTTGTTCAGTGTATAAATACATATAACCAAAAACAACAAGCTTGGAAGCATAAAAAAAACAATTATACCAGCAATTATTTTAAATATTTTTTAGTTTTCTTTTTCATAACCTTCTGGTCGTTTCCATCTTACAGGTGCTTTGGGTTCTGGTTTTAATTGGAATTCTTCTGTTTTAAGTAACCTAAGTGCTTCTTCTACAGCACGCTCTAGTTGAGGGTCTCTATCATTTGCAGACTGTTTTGGATGTTGGATAACTTTAATATCTGGTGCTACACCTTCTCCTTCTACAGCCCAGTTACCATCAACATCATAAAAACCTCCTCTTGGTGCTACCATGCGTCCACCATCAATAAAAAGAGGTGTATCCCAAGTTCCGACTAAACCACCCCAAGTTCTAGTACCTACTAAAGGTCCAATTTGCTTTGCTTTAAACATATATGGTAATAAATCTCCTCCAGATCCTGCACGCTCATTAATAATCATCACTTTTGGTCCCCAAATACCAGCCATAGGTGTTGTCCATGGTCTGTTATCGTGTGATTTACTATTAAAATAGCCAAACAGCTCTCTAGACATAATGTCTATCATATAGTCTGCTGCAGAGCCTCCACCATTATTACGCTCGTCAATTACAACTCCTTTTTTGTCTTGTTGAGAAAAATAGTAACGATTAAACGAAGCAAATCCGTTTCCTGAAGTGTTTGGTACATAGACATAAGCTAACTTACCATTTGATAATTGATCTACTGTTCTTCTATTTCCTTCAACCCAATCAATGTATCGTAAACGAGACTCATTAGAAACAGGCTTAACTAAAACAGTTTTAGTATTTGAAGTAGATGGTTTGTTATTTATTTTAATAGATATTTCTCTATCTGCTGTTTGTTCTAATAATTTATAGATATTGGTTGAAGCATCTAATGTTTTTCCATTTATTGATACAATATAATCACCTTCTTTTACACCTTGTAAATTTAAAGGCGAATAGATATCTGGATTCCAGCGTTCTCCGTTATAGATTTTAGAGATACGATAGTGGTTGTTTTCTATTTTAAAATCGCAACCCAATAATCCAACAGGAATACGATCTACATCTGGTAAATCTCCACCAGAAACGTATGAATGTCCAATAGCAATTTCACCACTCATTATATCTACTACATAGTTTAAATCTGATCGATGTCTAACATGATCAATCCATGGTGCATACCATTTGTAAACCTTGTCCCAAGGTGCACCATGTGTATTGTTTACATATAGAAAATCACGCATAAAACGCCAACCTTCTTTAAATATCTGTTGGTATTCTGCTTTTGGATCAATTTTAATTTTAATGTTGGTATTAATAGCTTTAGTTTCTGGTGTAATAGGAGCTTCTGTACTTGCTATTTTCCAAGAGCCAGCTTGTTCTAATAAAACATTTTTACGATCTTGAGATACTATAAAATTTTGAACAGCAGAAGCAAAATCTTTTGGTTCTTCTTTTTCGATGTTATATTGATGGACTTTAATTCCGTTTTCTTGCTCAGAGTTTTCTAAAATAAAAACAAAATTTTCTTTTGCTTTTTCTAGTCCTATATAATTTCCTTCTGCTAATTTTAAAGAGACTAGCCTGTCAAAAACATTTGTTTTATCTACAATTGTTAAAGCTGTTTTTTCTTCATCTTTATCAGATTTTTTATTGTCTTTAGATTCCTCTTTGATTTCCTCATCGGTTTTAGGAAGGTTTGGAGCTTTGTCTTTGCTATTTAAAACAATTGCATACAAACTTCTTGTTGTTTCTGGGTCGTAAGAACTCATATCTAACCAACCACTAGCTAACCCATAATTAACACTAGCTAGTGTGTAAATATATTTTCCTGAGGCGTCCCAAACAGGTGTTATAGCATCTGCTATACCATCGGTAATTTGTGTAATTTCTTTTGAGAAAATATTATAAACATAAATAGATTTAAAATGACTCTTACCTTGCTTGCTATAAGCAATCCATTTGCTATCAGGCGACCAAACAGGATTCATGCTTCTTGTTGGATGCGCATAATTATCTGAATCTACCTTGGTAGTTGATTGTGTTGCTAGATTAATAATCCAAATATTAAAATCAGTATCTGTGTAGGCTATATGCTTAGCGTCTGGAGACCATTCTGGTTTAAAATAGAATGTTGGATTAGGTAGTGTTATTTGTTGTTGATTCTGACCGTCTTGATCTGCAATAACTAGTTTGTAATTTCCACTAGTATCAGAAAACCAAGCAATTTTATTGCCTTTAGGCGACCAAATTGGGTCTCTGTCTGCAACTCCAGACGTGTTTGTAATGTTTCTCCAAGTTCCGTTTTCTTTTGGTACTGTAAATATTTCTCCTCTATGTTCAAAAATGGCACGTTTACCATTTGGTGAAATATTAGGATGTACTAAATCTGAACCTGAAATATCTTCCCATTTAGATCTTGAAAAGTTTAAATCTGCAGCTACATTAATTGTTAGCTGTTGTGAGCTTTTAGTATTAGGATTTAAAAGATGTAAGTAACCACCTTGCTCATAAATAATACTGTTTTGGTTAGCATCTAAACTTTTTACATCAAATTTTTTATGAAAAGTAATTTGTTGCTCTTCTTTGGTGTTTGGGTTAAAAGACCAGATATTGCTAGTGTAATCACGTTCTGAAATGTAATAGACAATACCTTTTAACCAAATTGGTGTTACATGACGTTCTTTGGTTGGTTGAGGCGTTGTAATTAAGGCTTTAGTTTCTAGATTAACAATCCAAATTGGCATAGCTTGTCCACCTCTGTAATTACGCCATTCTGCATCCCAGGATGTAATTGGTGTATAGGCAATATGTTTTCCGTCTGCAGACATCTCGCCATAGGCTGCTCTTGGAAGATCTATTGTATTTGGATAACTATCCTCCATACCAATAGTATAAAATTTATTAGATTTTGTTGGTTTGCTTTCTCTACTAGATCTAAATAATATTTTATTATCATTTGTCCAGCCTTGAACTACATCTGCACTTGGATGAAAGGTTAAGCGTTTTGGCTCTCCACCTTGATTCGGAATTACATATACATCCGAATTACCATCATACTGAGCAGTAAACGCAATATATTTACCGTCGTTTGAAAAGTGTGGTTCATATTCTGCACCATCATCGCTAGTTAATCTAATGGCATTTCCGCCATTTATAGGCGCTTTCCATAAATCATTTGCATAAACAAATACAACATGAGTATCTGATATTGTAGGTTGTCTTAATAACTGAGTGCCTTGAGAGAAACCAATTGATGAAAATAAAAGTGCGAGTAAAATAATTTTGTTCTTCATGTTTTTTTGGATAAAGATTGAATAAAGCAAATATTTTTAAAAACCGACAGCAGTATCATCACCTCGTTGGTCTGCACCACCTTCTAGCATTCCATTTTCAAGGACTAAAACACCATCTACCTTTCCTATAACTTCAGTGTTTTTTTCTTTAATAGAATAGCCTTTTTCTTTTAATTGATTAATTAACTTTGGACTAAAACGGTTGGGTTCTATTCTTATTTGATCAGGTAACCATTGGTGATGAAATCTTGGTGCATTAACAGCTTGCTGCATGCTCATTTTATATTCGTGTACATTTAGTATAGTCTGCATAACCGAAGTAATAATGGTTGAACCACCAGGAGTACCCAAAGTCATAAGTAGTTTACCGTTTTTTTCTACAATAGTAGGTGTCATAGAACTTAACATACGTTTTTCTGGAAGAATACTATTAGCTTCTGCTCCAATTAAACCATAGGCGTTTGGTACACCAGGTTTACTTGAGAAATCGTCCATTTCATTATTTAAAAAGAAGCCCAATTCTTGGCTGTATAATTTTGATCCAAATCCAGAGTTAAGTGTTGTTGTTACAGCAATTGCATTACCAAATTGGTCAACAATAGAGTAGTGTGTGGTTTCGTTACTTTCTATAATTTGTACACTTCCATGCGCAATTTTTGAAGAAGGTGTCGCTTTTTCTAAAGAAAAATTAGTCATTCTTTCTTTTAAATAGGGCGCACTAATTAATTGGTCTTGCGGAATTGAAACAAAGTCTGGATCTCCAAGATAAAAACTTCTATCTGCATAAGCACGACGTTCTGCTTCTGTAATGACTTGTATTGATTTAAGTGAATTATGCCCAAACGCCTCTAAATTATAAGGTTCTATTTGTTTCATGATTTGTGCTAAACAAATCCCACCGCTAGAAGGAGGTGACATTGAAATGATGCGTAAATCATCATAGGTAAAAGTAATAGGTGTACGCCAAATAGCTTTGTAGTTTGCTAAATCTTCAATAGTAATGATGCCACCATTGTCTTGGATAAATTTAGCTAAAGTTTTGGCAGTTTTTCCTTTGTAAAATCCGTCACGACCATGTTTCATAATAGCAGTTAATGTTTTTGCTAAGTTGTTTTGCTTGATGGTGTCATTAGCTTTCCATGTTTTACTAAATAAGATAGGGCTTTTATTCACTTCTAAAAAAACATTACGTTTTTCATCTATAACAGCTTGGTCTTTTTTAGACACGACATAGCCACGATTTGCTAAGTCTATAACAGGTTGCATAATAGTTTCTATAGGAAGCGAACCAAATTTTTTGTGTACTTCAAACAGTCCTGCAATAGTACCTGGTACACCAACAGCTAAAGCACCTTGCGTGCTTAATTTAGGTGTAACAGTACCAGTACTATCTAAATACATGTCTTTTGTGGCTAGTTTTGGTGCTTTTTCACGGTAATCTAGTGCGCCAATATTACCGTCTTTAAGTCGGTAAACCAAAAATCCGCCACCTCCAATATTACCTGCATAAGGATAACAAACTGCTAGAGCTAAATCTGTAGCAATCATAGCGTCAAATGCATTTCCGCCTTGTTTTAAAATGGCTGTTCCTATTTTAGAAGCTTCTGCACGAGCAGAAACTACCATTCCGTTTTTAGCAATAATACCTTGGTTTATTTCGTTTTTACAGTTGTAAAACGAAATAAAAATTAAAAAATACAGGTGTACTTGTTTCATTGTTTAGCTTGTATTTCTAATAGTTTTAGATCAGTAAACTCAATTAATTCATCAAAAAAAGAAGTGAATTCGGTTTCAAATTCTTTATAGAATTCTTCTAATTCTTTTACAGCTAAATTCATTTTAGAACGGTTTTTCGTGCGTTTATTCATCCCTTCTAAAACCCTTTGAATACCGTCAATTGATGCATAACTTAGTAGCCAATTATCTGCAATCATGTAAGGCATCATTTTTTGAATTCGTGCAGGTAGCATTTCAAAATTATCTTGTAACGTATCGTAAAATTCATCGATGTAGTCTGCTAATGGCTCGTCAGAATAGTGTTTCCAGTTTTTAGCTAAAAAATGATCATATAAAATATCTACAATCACTCCAGAGTAATGCCCATAGTTTTCATGTAAGCGTTTGGTGCTTTTTCTAACGGTTGGATGTGCGTCTGTAAACGTATCTATTTGACGATGTAATAAAATACCAGTTTGGATATCTTTTGGATATTCTTTATACTTTTTACCTCTAATACCATCTGCAATAAAATTACCAATGGTTATCATTTTGTCGTTTTTGGAAAGATAAATGTGGGCTAAGAAATTCATT
>JALZUT010000099.1 GCA_023300575.1 Olleya sp. | reverse complement strand
TCTTGTTCTGTTGGTGCAAAATCGCCCATTCTAACCAATGCGTTTAGATGTCCTAATTTATTAGTTAATCTAATCGGGAAGTTTAAAGGATCTTGTCCACTTCTGTTTTGCGTTTGGTATAATGCTTCTTCAATTTTAGTAAAGCTTTCCTTAAGTGTCTTTGCCTTTTCTAACAAGGTTTCCAAACTGTCGTCATCAGTATATTGTGTTTCAAAAGCAGAGAGTTGCTTGCTAACATTCCGCATTTTTTTAATGGCTTTATGGGCATTATCAATAGTTTTATTTATGTCTTTAATAAACAAAAACTGTTGTTCCATATCACTTTGTGTGCTTTCTGCATTTGGATTAGCTAAAATTGTAAAAGGTTGTATTGTACTAGTTCTATTAACATCTAAAGCGACTTTATAAGTACCAGGAATAGCTCTTGGACCTTCTAAACTTGCCCACCACAAAATCATGCCATCTAGTTTTTCGGCTCCTTCATACGTCATATTCCAAACAAATTGATTTAATCCTTTTTTAACCTCTAACTTATCTTCCTTTTTATTTTTAGTTGAAACCGTTTTTATCGTATCTCCTTTTACATCAAAATAAGTCAAAGACACCTCATCTTCCGGCTTGTAATTTTTTAAATTGAAATACGTCATCACACCATTTGGATGGTTAGTACCTGAATTTTTACTATTTTTACTAGAACCACCACGCATTCTATATGTTGGTTTTGGCTGAAACAATTGTACGTCATTTAAATTAGATTTTGACAATTGATGAATCACTGATAAATCATCCAAAATCCATAAGCTACGACCTTGAGTAGCCACTATCAAATTGTTGTTTTTTATGGTTAAATCTGTTATTGGAACGATTGGTAAATTAAGCTGAAATGATTGCCAGTTTTTACCATCATTAAAAGACACGTACAAGCCTGTTTCTGTTCCAGCATACAACAACCCTTTTTGTTTTGGATCCTCACGTAGCACTCTTGTAAAGTGTTCATTCGGAATTCCGTTAGTGATTTTTTTCCAGCTTTTTCCGTAATCTGTAGTCTTGTATAGATAAGGTGCGAAATCGCCAGTTTTGTATTTTGTTCCAGCAACATAACAGGTTCCAGCATAAAAAGCACTTGGTTCTATACTATTTATCATCATCCACTCTGGCATTCCTTTTGGTGTCACGTTTGCCCAGTTTTTTCCACCATCTCTAGTTACATGTATCAACCCATCATCACTTCCAACCCAAAGTAAACCTTCAACTAAAGGCGATTCTTGCGCTGCAAAAATAGTACAGTAATACTCTACAGATGTATTGTCTTGAGTAATTGGTCCACCAGAAGATTTTAATTTTTCGGGATCATTTCGGGTCAAATCTGGACTTATAATTTGCCAAGACTGACCTTCATTTTCTGTTACATGTACATGTTGCGAAAACGTATATAATCGGTCTGGATTATGCTTAGAAAACAGAATAGGAAAGTTCCATTGAAAACGGTATTTCATACCTTCTGCTCCATGACCCATTGGGTTATCTGGCCAAACATTTATAGCTCTAACTGTTCCTGTCTTGTGATTTTTTCTGGTTAAAAACCCATCATAACTTCCACCATAAATAATATCGTTATCCTCTGGGTCTACTGCTATATGTGCAGACTCTCCTCCTGCTGTACCTTCCCAATCGTCTGCTGTTATAGAGCGACCTTCTGTACGATGCGGAATTCTAATAGTAGAGTTATCTTGTTGTGCAGCATAAATACGATACGGAAAATGATTATCTGTAGTTACTCTGTAAAATTGCGAGGTTGGTTGGTTGCGATACGTACTCCAAGTTTCACCTCCATCATAAGTCACTTGCGCACCACCATCGTCACCAATTATCATTCTATCTGGATCTTCTGGTGCAATCCATAAATCATGATGATCACCATGTGGCGCATTGTAGGTGTTAAATGATTTTCCACCATCTGTGCTTTTATGATAACGCACATTTAAAACATATACAACATCTACATCTTTTGTATCTGCATAAAGACGTGTGTAATACCAAGCACGTTGACGTAATTTACGTTCGCTATTGATTTGCTTCCAAGTAGAGCCACCATCATCACTTCTATACAATCCGCCTTTATCTTTGTTCTCAATAATTGCCCAAACGCGCTGGTTATTTAATGGCGAAACGGTTACACCAATAATCCCTAAAGTACTTTTAGGAAATCCTTCGTTTTTAGAAATTTCTGTCCAAGTTTCACCTTTATCTATACTTTTCCATAATGCAGAACCAGCTCCACCAGAACTTAAACTATAAGGTGTACGTTGTACACGCCAAGTTGATGCATATAAAATTCTAGAATTTGTTGGATCTATCAATAAGTCTACAACTCCTGCTTGGTCATTTACAAACAGTGTTTTTCGCCATGTTTGTCCACCATCTGTGCTTTTATAGACACCTCGTTCTTGTGTGGGCTTGTAGATATTACCTAAAACACCTGCATATACTACATTATGTTCTTTTGGGTCTATTGCAATTCTAGGTACATGACGCGTATTTTTTAAACCAGAAGAGGTCCACGTTTTTCCGGCATCAACACTTTTATAAATACCATAACCTGATGATACATTACCACGTACTGTTTTTTCTCCTCCTCCAACATAAATCACATTTGGATCACTTTTAGCTACCGAGATAGAGCCTATACTACCTCCAAAAAAACCATCCGAAATATTAGACCAACTACGTCCACCATCTAAGGTTTTCCAGATTCCACCACCTGTAGAGCCAAAATAATATAAATTAGGTTGGTTTGGTACACCTGTTACTGCTGCGCTTCTTCCTCCTCTAAAAGGACCAAGCAGTCTATATTCTAAACCAGAATAATCAGACTCATCAACTGTTTGTGCGTAAAAAGTAAAAGATGTTAATGATATAAAAGAAGCTAAAAAAAGTTTAAAAATGCGCATAACTTGAGATTGAATTAGTTCCGATAGTAAAAATACGGATTAAAACCATTGCCAAGACATTAAATCTGAACTGTTGCTTTAGACCATTCGTTAATTTGATTAGAAAGAAATGTCACCCAATTTTTGTCTGTATTTAAACAAGGTATGGTTGTAAATTCTTTTCCACCTACTTCATGGAAAATTTCTTCGCCTTCCATTGCTATTTCTTCTAGGGTTTCTAAACAATCACTAACAAAAGCTGGTGTTACTATTGCCATGTTTTTGATACCGCTTTTTCCTAAACGTTCTATTGTACGATCTGTATAAGGCTGTAACCATGGATCAAATCCTAAACGCGATTGGAAAGATGTAGAATACGAATTTTCTTCAAAATTTAGATACTCTGCAACCAAACGTGTTACTTCTTTACATTGGTGTTTATAACAAAACTCATGCGCTTTACTTGGTGTTTTACAACACACACAATCTAATTTATCACTTGGTTTACAATGCGATTTTGTGATATCACTTTTTCTAATATGTCGCTCTGGCACACCATGATAAGAGAATAATAAATGGTCGTACGTTTTTCCTGCTAAAGACCCTTTTATAGACTCGGCAAGTACTTTAATATAATCTGGATTATTATAAAAAGCAGGTAAGCTTTCAATCTTTAAACTTGGGAAGTCTTCTTGACGTACTTCTTCTGCTAATACCAAAATAGTTTCGGTAGTCGCCATAGCAAATTGAGGATATAATGGTATTAAAAATACTTCTTCCACACCTTTATCAACCAATTCTTGCAAGCCTTTTTTAATGGTCATGCTACCATAGCGCATCGCTAAAGCAACCGGAAAATCTACTTTTTCCTGTACTTTTTCTTGTAGTTGTTCACTTAAAACAATTAATGGAGAACCGTCTTTCCACCAAATTTTTTTATATGCTTTTGCACTTTGTTTTGGTCTTGTATTTAAGATAATACCTTTAACTAGAAGGTTTCTTGCCCAAAGCGGTACGTCAATTACACGCTCATCCATTAAAAATTCGCCTAAATATTTTTTTACATCTTTAGGTTCTGGACTCTCTGGTGATCCTAAATTTACAAGTAGTACTCCTCTTTTCATATCCTTTTTTTTATTTCCGCGAAAGCGAGAATATTATCAATTTTCTTTTCAGAACAAAAATACAACACTAAATTATAAAATGAATTAAAATTGAAGTCTTGATTATATTAAAACTCTATTAATATATAGTTAAAGTCTTTTAAATAAAGTTTAGTTTAATATATTTACTATTCGATTTTAAATTATATGAAATATTACATCCTTGCACTAGTTTGTGCAATATCTTCTGTCTCTTTTTCTCAAGATAAAACACAAAGTTTACTATGGGAAATCTCAGGAAACAACCTTTCAAAACCTTCATACATTTACGGAACTATGCACGTTAGCGCTAAAGTTGCATTTAGATTAGACGATGTGTTTTTTGAAGCATTAAACAATAGCGAGAGTGTAGCATTAGAGTCTGATCCTTCTACTTGGTTGTCATTTAATTACAAAACTACTGCGCTTACTCCTCAAAATTATACCGAAAATTATGATTCCAATTTTTATTCGATGCTTTTTGGATTACGGCATCCTGAAGAAGTTGCTATAAGAGGAAGTATACGATCTAACAACAGAATGGTAAACGGTTATTTGTATAGAAAAGAGGGCTATGCAGATAATTTTGAAGAAGAAACCTACTTGGATATGTTTATTTACCAAGCTGGTAAAAAGAAAAGTAAGCCTATTTATAGTTTAGAGGATATTGAAGAATCTAGATACTTAGTATCTAAAGCACAACGCAATGCAGTAAAAAACAAAATGGATCCTTGGTTACTAAAATTATACGAAGAAGAAAATCCATACCTAGTCCAAGAAAATACGTATAGAGACCGGAATTTAGCCCTTTTAGATTCTATTGGAGCAGCTTCTAATACCGAATTTTTTAGAGCAAACATGTTGTACATACGTAATGATAATATGGTGCATCAATTAGACTCTTTAATGCAATCGCAATCTGTTTTTGCTGGTGTAGGTGCTGCACATTTACCTGGTAAAAAAGGCATGATAAAAATGCTAGAAGATAAAGGATATAAAGTTAAGCCTTTAGTGTCTAAACAAACTAGTATTGGACAAACCAAAAAAAAACAAATTGAAGATTATATTGCGTTACCAACCGTTAAAACAGCTAGTACACCAGACCAATTTTTATCGCTTAAGGCATTTACAG
The DNA here is from genome assembly GCA_023300575.1 of Olleya sp. Lineage (GTDB taxonomy): Bacteria > Bacteroidota > Bacteroidia > Flavobacteriales > Flavobacteriaceae > Olleya. The sequence continues at coordinate 16,861 of JALZUT010000099.1, read as the reverse complement.
ATTTATATGAGTTTTATAATAATGGTCAAAAATATTACATCTCGCCAGACATGACTAATGGTGCCTATTTAACCATTAGTAGATTTAATACTTACGCGTATCTTCCAAACGATAAAAAGGGTATTAACTTAGACCGATTAGACAACTTTTTGTTTGAGGATATCCCTGGAGATATCATTAAAAAAGAAGCCTTAACATCGCCTTATCCTGGTATTAGTATTTTAAATAAAACTAAAAAAGGGGACTACCAAAAATACCATATTTACAAAACACCTTTAGAAGTTGTCGTTATCAAATTTGCTGGTCAAAAAGACTATGTTTTAAAACACGAAGCACCTATTTTTAACTCGATAACATTTAAGCAACCTACTTCTAATTTTAAGTCTTTTACTTCAATGTATAATAAATATGAAGTTAATTTTCCTGCCTATCATACCACAGATAATTTACAAAATGCTGGACAAAAGTTAATACAAGGAAAAGTAAATAACGACTTTTACTTTTTAAAGGAAATTGCTTTTAACGATGTTTATTACATTGAAGAAGATAAGTTTGAAGCTAAGTTTATTGTTACAAATTTTTTAAAAGATTTTAAAATTGAAGAGTCCGAAGGTGCATTTGTAAAAGGAATTTACAAAAGCTATGAAGGATTTGCCAAAAAGGACTCTACTTCTACAGAAAGTATCCATCTAAAAAGTATTGTAAAAGACGGAAGTTACTATCTAATGGGTTATGTTGGAGAAGACAAAACGAAAGCTAAAGCTTATTTTAATTCCTTTAAGTTTAAAGCCACAAAACACGAAGGATTTGAAAAAATTATTGATACCTCTTTACATTTTTCGGTTGTAACTAATACAAAAGCAAATCCACCTTACGATTATTACAGTTACAGTAAGCCAAAAGACTATGAAGAAAAAACAAAACGCACCACCTACTATTCTAAAGCTAATGAGCAGGTTTTTTTAACTAAAATTAAGTTTCATGACTTACAGATGTATAAAAATGTTGACAGTTTATGGAACGAAATTGACGACCAATTAAAGTCTGTTGAAGATATTGATGGTTTTAAAAAATATAAGATTACAAATAAGAATAAATACAAAAAAGACGATCAATATTTTTACGAATACACGCTAAAAGACTCCTTAAGTGCAAAAGCTATTTTGGTTAAAAACATCCTTAAAAAGGGAGCACTTTTTGAGATTAAAAGTTTGACAGATTCTATTTCAAAACCGTCTGCATTTATTACTAATTTTTATGACACTTTTACACCTTTAGACACCCTTTTAGGCGAGTCTGTATTTAGTGATAAAACCAACAGGTTCTTTGAAGCACTTCGTGCTAACGATAGTATTGTTTTTAAAGCGCAATCTAAAATTAAGTTTAATAAATCTAACGCAGACACGATGATAGATTTAATTAAAAACTTCCAATTTTCAGAAAACAAAGAAGACATCAAAACCTTTTTGATATCTGAATTAAGCAAATTGGAAGACCCAAGAACTGACGCATTTTTAAACCAGTTGTATGAAGAATCTTATTCTAAACCAGAGATACAAACTACAATTTTAAGATCCTTATTAAACCAACGTACTAAAAAATCTTATGCTACATTTTTAGACTTACTAAATACCGATTTACCATTAAATGGAGGTGTAAGCTCGTTGTTTTATAGTTACAGAGACTCGCTACAATTAAAGAAAACGTTGTTTCCTGATTTGATGGCATATTCTACAATAGAAGAATATAAAGAACCTGTATATAAGCTTTTAGCACGTCTTAAAGACAGTAGTATTATTAAAACTAAAACGTATAAAAAGTACAAAAAGCAATTAATTAACGATGGAAAAATAGAGGTTAAACGTAGTTTAGGATCTAAATCTAGTTACCGTTCTTATAACAGTTCGCTTTATGCTTATGTAAAGCTGTTGTTTCCGTTTAGAGAAGAGCAGGATACAAAAAACTTTTTCAATAAATTATTAAATAGTGATAACGTGTCGGCATTAAGTAATTATTATGTTTTACTAGAAGAAGCAGGCGAACCAATTCCGCCCAAACTAAAAGAAAAAACACTTGAAGATTATAAAAACCAAGCTTTTTTGGTTGATAGGATGTACAAGAAAAAATTATTTAAACCCTATTTAGCACAGAATATAACCCAACAAATGTATGCTAAATCAAAACTTTTTAGTCGGGTTACTATAGAGAAAGAGCGAGATTCTATTTATTTTTTAGGCAAAAAAGCCTTCAAGACAGATGATGATAAAAAAGGTGACATGTACTTTTATATGTTTATTGAAAAAGAAGAAAAAGACGAAAGCAAACGCTTTTATTACATAGGTTTTTTAAAGCCAGAACAACAGGGTCGTTTACAAACAGATGCCTATTATAAATCAGGTTATAATGGTGATTATATAGACGAAAACGTAGAAGAAGACAAACTTATGAAAGATGTTTTAGATCTAGTAAAATACAAGAATAGAGAGCGTTTGGATGATAAAGGATATTAAAAAGAGTTTATACATTGCTCTTATTCTTTTTACAGTAAGCTTTATAAGCTGTAAAAAGAATGATACTAAAATAGATAAATTAGATACAAAGTTTATTCAAGATTATAAATTTAGTGATTGGTTAAGAAAACATAATTTAGAGGTAAGAATGTTTTCTGACTCCTCTAAAATTAGTGCATTTGAATTATGGCATCATACTTCAGGATTAACAAAATCTGATAGCATAAGTTTAAGGGAACCTTCTTCTGATTCAAGTTATATTTTGATATCTAATTTTGACAAAAAAACACTTCCTGAAAAAAATTTAGATTATTACACATTTGGATTTTTACCTAAAGGTCAACATAATTATTTTATAGGAATTGGTATTAAAAACGAATATTCTAAAGAAAAGATAATAGATTACTTTTGGATAAATGATAATACTTTTGCGCTTTTAACTAGTGAAATAGAATCAGAATCATCAATCTATAACGTTATGAAATTAAAAATTAAAGTTGATTCTATTTGATATTATAAAACAAAATAAACCTACAACGACTGCACATACTTCTTAGGTGTAATCCCATACTTTTTCTTAAACGCAGCAATAAAATGGCTAGACGTACTGTAACCTACCTTTAACCCAACCTCGTTAACATTATTGTTACCAGTTTCTAAAAGTTTTCTGGCCACTTCCATTTTATAGTCTAATAAAAAACTAAAAACCGAGTCGCCATAAATTTGCTTAAAGCCTTCTTTAAGTTTTTTTAATGGCAGATTAATTTCTTCTGATAATTCTTGAAGTGTTGGTGGTTCAGACATTTTTGCAATAATAATATCTTTTGCTTTTTTAATTTTAGTGACGTTAGTTTCGTCCACCAAAAAAGGACATTGCTCTATATTTGCATCTGCACCTCTATTAAAATAAAGACTCATCAACTCGTAGGCTTTCCCTTTAAAATAAAGCGTTTTGATAGAGTTATTTAAATTAAAATTAATAATCTGGTTTAAAGTAATTGCCATAGACGGACTAATTTTTCCGTCTTTATAATATTTTTTATCCTTATTATCATCACTTAAAAACGTAATATAATCGGCTTCTTGACTAAACAATCCATGAAATTTTTTAATGGATATCAACACAGACACCAACCAGCTTTGTGGTTTAACTTCTAGATGAATAGGTAAGTCACGTTGGGGATTATACAATAGTAAAGACGTTTCTTCAGCAATGTTTAAAGTATAGTTTCCGTTATTAAAAATAAAGTCACTAGTCCCTTTTAAACAAAAATGAAACTGAATAAAACTACTGTCAATAAAACGTTCAATAACCTGAATATCAGCTGTTTCATTTTGATAAGTTAAAACCAAAACATCTTGATCAACCTGTGTTTCGTTAAATGAACCTGTAGCGACATTTTTTAAAGTAGAGACTTGTATCATAAATCTTATTTTATTTAGATTTGTTCTAAATTATAAAGTTAAAAATGTTGTAACATGTACAAAAGTATGACATTTTTGATAAAATAGTAAAAAAAATAACGCAAAAAACTAATAGCGTTATTAAAAGTTCTTGTAGCGTTACTTTTTAAAGCTATTTGCACATAAATTTGTCTCTTCAAAGTCCCAATCAGTTAAATGGAGCACTATCAAATGTCAACAGGCAAGTATTTTTATGCCTTAGGTTTAAGCTATAAAAAAGCAGATGCAGAAATAAGAGGTCATTTCAGTTTAGATGACAACTCTAAATCTGCACTTTTAAATCAGGCAAAAGTAAGTGGCATTGAAAGTTTAATTGTAACCTCAACTTGCAACCGTACAGAAATTTATGGCTTTGCAGAGCATCCTTATCAACTCATTCAATTATTGTGCGACAATACAAAAGGTACAGTTGAAACTTTTCAAGAATATGCCTACATTTATAAAGGAAGAGAGGCTATTTCGCACTTATTTAGAGTTGGGTCTGGATTAGATAGTCAAATTTTAGGCGATTTTGAAATCATTGGCCAGCTTAAAAAAAGTGCTAATGTGTCTAAAAAATTAGAATTACTTAACCCGTTTATAGAACGTTTAGTAAACTCGGTTATACAAGCAAGTAAACGTATAAAAAACGAGACTGAGATTTCTTCAGGAGCAACAAGCGTGTCTTTTGCATCTGTACAATACATCTTAAATACAGTTCAAAACGTTACCAATAAAAATATTGTGCTATTCGGAACCGGTAAAATTGGTCGTAATACTTGCGAAAACTTGGTAAAACATACCAAAAATGAGCAAATCACCTTAATAAATAGAACAAAAGGTAAGGCAGAAGCTATTGCTGGAAAATTCAATTTAGTAGTTAAGGATTATGCTAACCTACAGGAAGAAATAAATGAAGCTGATATTTTAATTGTAGCAACAGGTGCACAAAACCCAACGGTTGACAAATATTTAATTCAGTCTAAAAAGGATTTATTAATTTTAGATTTATCTATTCCAAAAAATGTAGATAAAAATGTTTCAGATTTAAGTAATGTTAAACTTATCCATTTAGATGATTTATCGCAAATTACCGATAAAACTTTAGAACGAAGAAAACAACATATACCTTTAGCAGAAAGTATTATTGAAGACATTAATTCTGAATTTTCTGCTTGGTTAGAAACCCGAAAATTTGCACCAACAATTAAAGCTTTAAAACACAAATTGCAAGATTTTAAAAAAGCAGAGTTAGATACACAACGTAAAAAAATAACTGATTTTAATGAGGAACAAGCCGAGTTAATCAGCAATAATATAATTCAAAAAATAACCAATCACTTCGCGCATCACTTAAAAGATGACACATTTTCTACAGACGAAAGTTTGGAGCTTATAAAAAAAGTGTTTCAACTAGAAGAAACTACAAAACATGTCTAAAGTAATTAGAATAGGTACTCGTGATAGCGAGTTAGCACTTTACCAAGCTAAAGCAGTTAAAGGTCAGTTAGAACATCTAGGTCATAAAGCCGTTTTAGTACCACTAAAATCTACAGGAGATTTGGTGTTAGACAAGCCACTTTATGAATTAGGTATTACAGGAATTTTTACACGTACTTTAGATATTGCCATGTTAAATGGCGATATAGATATTGCAGTGCATTCTTTAAAAGATGTGCCAACTGTTTTACCAAAAGGCATTGTGCAAGCTGCTGTCTTAAAACGCGGAAACGTACGTGATACTTTAGTTTTTAAAAAAAACGAAGAGTTTTTATCTTCTAAAGAAGCCATAATAGCTTCTGGAAGTTTACGTCGTCGTGCACAATGGTTAAACCGTTATCCATCTCACACACTTGTAGATTTAAGAGGTAATGTAAACTCCAGATTGCAAAAGCTAGAAGATAGCGAGACATGGAATGGTGCAATTTTCGCAGCTGCTGGTATAGGTCGTTTAGATTTAAGACCAGAGGAAGCAGTTAATTTAGAGTGGATGGTTCCTGCTCCAGCACAAGGCGCAATTATGATTGCTGCTATGGAAGAAGATGAAAAAACAAGAGCTGTTTTAGCAGAAATAAATCATGAAGAAACACAAATTTCAACATCTATAGAGCGTGATTTTTTAAACAAACTTGAAGGTGGTTGTACTGCTCCAATTGGTGCTTTAGCCTACATAAAAGATGAGGAAGTTAATTTTGAAGGTATCCTTTTAAGTAAAGACGGAACCAAAAAAATACACGTAAAACGTGTTAAAGCTTTAGGCGAACATCATGATATAGCACAATGGTGTGCAGACTATGTTTTAGAACGTGGAGGTACGCGCTTAATGGACACTATTAAGCAATCAGAAAAAGAAATAAATGTGTTTTCTACAAAATCTTTTACAGAGTCTCAACGCTTATTATTGAACGAAAAAGTAGTTGCAAAAAGTAGCGATTTTATAAAAATTAGTTTAAATCGAATCCATCCAAGGTTCTTGAAAAACGAAATTAAAAACGTTATCATTACTAGTCAAAATGCAGTAGAAGGGTTATTAACAAACTTTTCTGCAATAGAACTTCAGTTTAAAAACATATATTGTGTTGGTCGACGTACCAAAAAAATGATTGAAAATCGTATTGGTAAGGTTATCCATTCCGAAAAAAACGCCAAGAAATTAGCGCACTATTTAGTAGAATTTATGGAAGGTACAGAAGCTACTTATTTTTGTAGCGATATGCGTTTAGACGAATTACCATCAATATTAAGTGAAAACAATATTAAGGTGAATGAGATTGAAGCGTATCAAACCAAATTAGATAGCTTTAAAATTCCAGAAACAGCTAAAGGCGTTATGTTTTACAGCCCGTCTACTGTACAAAGTTTTAAAAAAGAAAATACAGTTGAAGATACTATGACTGCTTTTTGCATTGGCGAAACTACTGCAAAAGAAGCCAGTAAGTATTTTAAAAACATTAAAATAGCGAAGGTTCCTACTGTTGAGAGTGTAATTGAATTGGTTAATGAATCTTTTATTCCTGCGTAGACAGGAATTTTATGATTAAAACTTAAATAATCCTGTTTATTTCAGGAAAAATTAATAGAAGTAAAATTAAAAAGATTTTCACCTTAGTGGAAATAAAAAAAGACATGTTGAAAAACGATTTATTTTTAAGAGCATTAAAAGGAGAAACTGTAAATCGTCCACCAGTTTGGATGATGCGTCAAGCTGGACGATATCTTCCAGAATTTATGGAGATAAAAGCCAAGTACGACTTTTTTACACGTTGTCAAACTCCAGAATTAGCAAGTGAGATTACAGTTCAACCTATTAGACGCTACGGGATGGATGCTGCTATTTTGTTTTGCGATATTTTGGTAATTCCTCAAGCTATGAATATTGAGGTGCAAATGAAACCAAATTTTGGTCCTTATTTACCAAATCCTGTTCGTACTCAAAAAGATGTAGATAATGTTATTGTGCCAGATGTAAAACAAGCGTTAAGCTACGTTTATGAGGCTATAAAAATGACCAAAGAAAAACTAAACGATGATATTCCTTTAATTGGTTTTGCAGGTTCACCGTGGACAATTCTATGTTATTGTGTGCAAGGTCAAGGCTCTAAAAACTTTGATAAAGCAAAAGAGTTTTGTTTTACAAACCCTATAGCAGCACATCAACTATTACAGAAAATTACAGATACCACTATTGCCTATTTAAAAGAAAAAGTAAGAGCTGGTGTTAATGCAGTTCAAGTATTTGATTCTTGGGGTGGCATGCTATCTCCTGTAGATTATCAAGAATTTTCTTGGCAATATATACAACAAATAATAGATGCTTTAAAAGACGAAACACCTGTTATCGCATTTGGTAAAGGGTGTTGGTTTGCATTAAACGACATGTCTAAATCTGGCGCTTCTGCTTTAGGTATAGACTGGACCTGTTCTGCAAGAAATGCACGCTATTTAACTGGTGGAAACATTACCTTACAAGGTAATTTTGATCCAACACGTTTGTTTTCGCCTCCTGCAGAAATTAAGAAAATGGTAACGCAGATGATTAATGAATTTGGTAAAGACAAGTACATTGTTAATCTTGGTCATGGTATTTTACCTAACATACCGTTAGAAAATGCTAAAGCCTTTATTGATGCTGTAAAAGAGTACAAAGTACCATCCTAGACTTCCCAAACGGAAGGGGTTTTACTAAAACTGACTAATTTTTAAGTAAATTAGAAAACTAATTCACTCTCCTTTGGAGAGGATTAAGGAGAATAGAGATGATACAAAATATTTTAAAAGGTATAAGTGCTTACTCTGGTACGTTTGCATTAATTTCTAAACTTAAACTTTGGAAATTTTTCTTTATCCCTATAATTATTAGTGTTATAACTGCTACAATTATTGGTATTACTGCCTACGGATTATCAGATAATATAGGACAATTTATAGCCAAAATTTGGATTTGGGATTGGGGAAAAGACACCTTTACCTCATTTACAACATTCATTGGATTTATTATTGTGTTTGCTATTGGCTTAATCTTCTACAAACACATCATAATGGCACTTTCTGCTCCTTTTATGAGTCCAGTTTCAGAAAAAATAGAAACGCATTTAACAGGAATAGAAAAACATAACCATAGAAACACAACCTTTAACCAACAACTAGTAAGAGGTATTAAGATAAGTAGCAGAAATCTAATTAGAGAGCTAATAATTACGATCCCTATTTTACTGTTAAAATTTATACCTGTTGTTAATATTTTTTCGACAGTTCTACTGGTTTTAGTACAAGGTTATTATGCTGGTTTTGGTAATATGGATTATACTTTAGAACGCCATTTTAATTACAAAGACAGTGTTGATTTTATTAGAAAAAATAGAGGAATAGCAATTGGTAATGGTATTGTTTTTATTCTCTTTTTAATAATTCCAGTAATTGGTGTTATTATAGTATTTCCCTTAAGTGTTACTGCTGCTTCATTAAAAACGGTAGAACTACTTAAAGCCGACAATAAGTTACTAACATGATAGCTTGTTTTGACCACCACTACATAGATAAAATCCAAGAGAAAGACGCTTGGAAAATCTGTGATTTTATGGTCGCAAATCAAGACCGATTTAAACTCTATTTCCCAAAAACCTTAGAGCAAAACTTAACGCCTACTCTATCTGAATATTTTGTAAAAAAGAACTTAAAACAATTTGCTGAAAAAAACCAGTTTTTGTTCACTTTAAAAGAACAAAAAACCAATACACTTGTTGGTTTAATCTATATTAAAGAATTAAACTGGGCAACTAAACAAGGTGAATTTGCCTACTGTATTGGTTACCCTTTTGAAGGACAAAGATTAACTTCAAAAGCGATAAAAGTCTTATCTAATTATGCATTTAAAACGTTAGATTTAAAAACACTTCAAATCATAGTATTTAAAGCTAATATTGGAAGCGTAAAAGTGGCAGAACATAACGGTTTTAAATGGATTAAAACATTAAAAAACGAATATACACCTCCTGGAGGAAACACTTTAAATATGGAGTTATATGAATTGTATAACTAACCAATTATACACGTTAATTGTTAATGTGAAAAAAGCTTAATATCTATTTATTTTCTAGGTGATTTTTTAGAACTCTTAAAGGATTCCCTTTTACTTCAAGATACTTTTTAGCTATCATTCTTGTACCGCTTATATTTAAATGACCATAATCTCGATATACGATTTCTTCATTTATCATATAATCACATTTAGCATCATTACACATAACATCTTTTAAATCTATAATTATAACAGAAGGAAATCTTTTCTTGATTTCATTTATAATATGCTTATCAATACGTTTAGGATAAGGAATTAATAGTTCTTCCTTCGGAAATTGAAACCCAGTTTGGACTTTATTCAATTTCATTTTATGCAAATTGAAATCATTCGTAATCATTAAATGATCTATGATAACTATCTTTTTATTCAATACTATTAATTCTTCTATAGATTCAAGTATTTGATAGTAATTTTCTGAATCAATCTTCATAGCATCCCAATAGGATGCAATACAGATAACATCCATGTTTTTAGCATATTCAAACCTTAAATCTCCATACTCTTTTTTATATATAGGAAAATCTAAATTGTTTAATAATGGATAACCAGGAGCTGCACTAACATAAAAAGACAAATTAGCATCTTCGGCTAAAACATCCATAAAATAAGAGGAATGACCAGCAAAAGAGTCTCCTATCAAAATACCATCAACCTTATTTTTAACGACACCTACATTACACTCTTCATATTCACCAATTACAAATCTATTATAACAATTAGATCGTACATCTGCTGGAAAATTGACCTTTCTATTAAACTCTGTTAGATTAGAGAAACGAGAAGAAAATCCGTCATTAGAATCAATAACACCATAGATCAAAGCAGAAATAATTAAACATGGTAATAATATGCGTAGTAATGTTTTTGAAAATGTATATTTAAATTTATGTCTAAAAGGCTGTTCTACAAATTTCCAAGAAAAGCACGATAATAAGATTGTAAAAGAAATGATAGCTACAACTATTGGTAGTGTTAGTTCAAAACCCAAGTATTTTACAAATACAATTATTGGCCAATGCCACAAATACATAGAATAAGATAATAAGCCTAAAAACACTATTGGTCTAAATTCTAATACAGTATTAACACCTCCTTTTAAACTCTTTTCTTTTCCTGATAAAATTAAAAGAACAGCGCCAAAACAAGGCCACAAAGCGTTTAACCCCGGGAAAACACTCTCTTTAGTTAATACTACAGCTGGTATAAAAATTAATAGAATTCCTAAAACAGAAAGTATATGATTTGTTGCTTTTTTAAGCTTAGGTATACGGTCCCAAAAGATTGCTAAAGTTGCACCTAATAGAGGCTCGAAAAAACGTGCTGGTAATAAAAAATACGCCATAGATTTATCCTCTGCTGTGAAGTAGACAGATAACAAAATAGCACAAATTAAGAGCGCAACAACAAAAAATGACCTGCGATTTAATTTAAAAAAGCGATGAAGAAGTAACATTAAAACTGGCCACACTATATAAAATTGCTCCTCAACAGATAAAGACCATGTATGCAGTAATGGCATAAACACGGTGTTAAGAGCAAAATAATCGTTATTATTAGACCATAAAAAAAAATTATTAGTACTCAACATTGTGTGTAAAACAGTACGAGAATAATTTTCAAAATCATTGGGAAATAAAAACAAATATGCAGGAATAGTGATTATCACTAACACAAAAAATAGTACAGGAATAATTCTCCGGATTCGTCTTACATAGAATTCTTTGAAAGAAAATGAATTACTAAGAAGTTGTTTATTTATAGAGCTTGTTATTAAATAGCCTGAAATAACAAAGAACACATCAACACCAACAAAACCACCACTAAATAATGCAGAGTCTACATGAAATAGAATGACTAGAATAACCGAAATGGCTCTTAACCCATCAATATCCGGGCGATAGGTAATAATTTTACTCACTAAATGCTAAAATATTATATTTTAATTTCATAAAATTCGACATTAAAGCTTTGCTAAATACGTTTACAGCAATTATGAGAATTCTTAATAATCAAAAATAGTCTTTTATAATTAATAAATTTCTTCTATAATTAATAAATTTCTTTGGGCAAGCCTCAATAGAATAAAGCATAATCTTTAACTTTACACACCAATAAGACTTCACAGATCTAAACAAAAATAATGAAGAACAAATTCGATATAACAGTCAAAGACAAGTTCTACCAATACATACAACAACTACAAGATCAAATTACGTCTGGTATAGAATCTATTGATCGCAAAGCTAAATTTGAAGAAGACATTTGGAAACGTCCCGAAGGTGGTGGTGGACGAACCAGAGTAATCGAAAACGGAAACGTTTTTGAAAAAGGAGGCGTAAATATTTCTGGTGTGCATGGAAAATTGCCAGATAGTATGCAAAAATACTTTGGCGTTGAAGATGCCGATTTTTTTGCATGTGGATTAAGTTTAGTACTACATCCTAAAAACCCAATGTTACCAACTGTTCATGCAAATTGGCGTTATTTTGAAATGTATGACCAAAAAGGTAACATTGTAGATCAGTGGTTTGGTGGTGGACAGGATTTGACACCTTATTATCTGTTTGATGAAGACGCTAAACACTTTCATCAAATTTGTAAAACTGCTTGCGACAAACACAGTCCAGAATTTTATCCAAAATATAAAGCACGTTGCGACGACTATTTTTATAATGCGCATCGTAACGAGGGTCGAGGTATTGGAGGGTTGTTTTTTGATTACTGCAAAGCTTCAGAAGACATGAGCATGGAAAACTGGTACGATTTTGTGACCGAAGTTGGTGATAGTTTTCTTGAGGCTTACCTTCCTATTGTAGAAAAAAGAAAAGATTTAGAGTATACTAAAGCGCAACGCTATTGGCAAGAAATACGTCGTGGTCGTTATGTAGAATTTAATTTAGTACATGATAAAGGCACCCTTTTTGGTTTAAAAACAAACGGAAGAATAGAAAGTATTTTAATGAGTTTACCACCTCATGTACAATGGGTTTACGACCATCATCCAGAAGCAGGAAGCGAAGAAGAGCGACTAATTGAAGTCTTAAAAAACCCTGTAGATTGGGTTTAATATGAATTGCTACTGCGGGAATAACAGACCCTATAAATCATGTTGCGAAGTGTTTCATTTAAACAATGGAAAAACCGAAACAGCGCAACAATTAATGCGCTCTAGATACAGTGCTTTTGTATTAGCTAATGGTAATTATTTAATGCAAACACACCATAGCTCTACAAGACCAATAACAGAAAAAAAGGCGATTGTAAAATGGGCAAAATCTGTAGCATGGATAAAACTAGAAATACTTGAAACTACTAAAGGTTTAGAAAAAGATGAAGAAGGTACAGTAACATTTAATGCTTCTTTTTTCGAGAACGGAAAGGTTGATGTTATTCATGAAAAATCTGCTTTTGTTAAAGAGAATGGTAAATGGTATTATTTTAGAGTTTAGTCATTAAAAAAATGACTAAACCAAGCATATTGGCTCTAATTACTTATATTTGTTATATAGATATATATAGTTTTATCGAGACAATTTCTTCATTAATAGGTGTTTATTATTATTTTTAAAATGACATTTTCTCTCTCATTTTAAAAAATTAACAAATTCCGACATCTATTATAAAACAAGGAATAAACATCTATTTTCAAATCAAAAATTAAACTTTAACATTGTACTTATAAATGTATCCAATAAAAAGAAATAGAAGACTAAGAACTAACGAAGCTATTAGAAGTTTAGTTCGTGAAACTATAATCTCTCCAAACGATTTTTTAGTACCACTTTTTGTGGTTGAAGGAAAAGGTATAAAAGAAGAAATTGCATCAATGCCTAACTACTATCGCTTTAGTTTAGATTTACTAGAAGCAGAAGTCAAAGAAATATGGAAACTAGGTTTAAAATCGGTTTTATTGTTTGTAAAAGTACCAGACAATTTAAAGGATAATAAAGGGACTGAAGCACTAAATACTAACGGTTTAATGCAACGTGCTATTAAAACCGTTAAAAACGTCTGTCCAGATATGTTAGTGATGACAGATGTTGCACTAGATCCATACTCAGTTTACGGTCACGATGGTATTATAGAAAATGGCAAAGTAATTAACGACGATAGTGTTGATGTATTAACAGAAATGAGTTTGTCTCATGCAGAAGCTGGAGCCGATTTTGTAGCACCTAGCGACATGATGGATGGTCGTATTTTATCTATTCGCGAAGCTTTAGAAGATGAAGGCTTTACAGATACTGGAATCATGAGTTATTCGGCTAAATACGCATCTGCTTTTTATGGTCCTTTTCGCGATGCTTTAGACTCGGCTCCTGCTGATGTAAAAGACATACCTAAGGATAAAAAAACATACCAAATGGATTATGCTAACCGTTTTGAAGCCCTTAGAGAAACCGAAATGGATATAGATGAAGGCGCAGACATCGTAATGGTAAAACCAGGTTTATGCTATTTAGATATTGTTCGCGAAATTAAAAACGAAGTCGATGTTCCTGTTGCTGTTTATCAAGTGTCTGGTGAATATGCAATGCTTAAAGCAGCTGCAGAAAAAGGCTGGTTAGATCATGATGCAGTAATGATGGAGCAGATTACTGCCATTAAACGTGCTGGAGCAGATGTAATAGCAAGTTACTTTGCTAAGGATGTTGTAAAATTATTATCGTAAATTAGCCACAAATAAACTAAAAAAAATCCATGGGATTACTAATATTTTACGGAGTTATATCCATCTTTTTTTCATTTTTGTGTTCTATTTTAGAAGCAGTACTTTTAAGTGTTACACCAACATTTATAAATCTTAAAAAGAAAGAAGGAAAGCTTTATGCTGAAAAACTAGAGACTTTAAAAAAAGACGTAGATCGTCCGCTAATTGCTATTTTAACGCTTAATACCATTGCACACACTGTTGGTGCTATTTTAGTTGGTAAAGAAGCCGAAGGACTTTACGGAAGTGAAGGTGGTTATGGTGTATTTATAGTATCTGCAGTCATGACTATTTTAATATTAGTTGCTTCAGAAATTATCCCTAAAACAATTGGTGCAACCTACTGGAAAAGCTTAGCAAATTTTACTACAAAATCACTTAAGGTCTTAATTTTTCCTTTAAAATGGACTGGTTTATTATGGTTAATGCAATTAACTACAAAGCTAATTGGCGGAAAAGGTCATGGAAGCGTCCTAAGTCGTGAAGGCTTTTTAGTGATGGCAGATATGGCACATGAAGAAGGTGTTTTTGAAGGTAACGAAAGTAAGATTATTAAAAACTTATTGACTTTTAAAGAGGTGTTTGCTAAAAATATCATGACACCAAGAACGGTTATGAAGTCTGAAAACGATAGCACAACAGTAGAGGCTTTTTTTAAAAAAAATCTTAACCTTCGTTTTTCTAGGATTCCTGTATATACAGACACCGAAGACAATATAAAAGGATTAGTTCTAAAAGACGAAATCTTTAAAGAAATGGCACTTGGTAATGGTTCTAAAAAATTATCCGAGTTAAAAAGAGATATCATAATTGTTAATCGAGACATTCCAATTCCAGATTTATTCGAGCAACTTGTAGAAACCAAAAACCATATGGCTTTAGTGGTTGACGAGTATGGTTCTGTAAGCGGAATTGTAACCATGGAAGATGTAATAGAAACGCTTCTAGGTATGGAAATTATGGACGAAAGCGATAACGTAAGCGATCTACAAAGTCTTGCTAGAAAAAGTTGGGAAGTACGTGCTAAAAAACTAGGTATTTTAGACAAAGACGGTCAAGAATATAATCCAGAATAATGGAAGAATGTATCATCAAATCGCCTTTAGGTTTTACTAAAATTAGTGGTGATTTAGATGGTATTTGTTCGGTAACACTATTAAATTCTGAAGAAGTAATTACAGATATTATTCCAAATGTTTTAGAAGATTGTGTGCTTCAGCTTAATCAATATTTTGAAGGTCAACGTCAGCAATTCAGTTTAAAACTTAATCCGCAAGGCACTATTTTTCAAAAGCACGTTTGGGAAGCCTTGCAAAACATACCTCACGGACAAACACTATCATACCTTCAACTTTCTAAAAAAATGGGCGACGTAAAAGCCATTCGTGCAATTGCCAATGCAAACGGTAAAAACCCATTATGTATTATTGTACCATGTCATCGCGTAATAGGTAGTGACGGAAGTCTAACAGGTTATGCAGGCGGATTACACAGAAAAAAGTGGCTATTAGAACACGAAAGTCCTTACAAGCAACTAAGTCTGTTTTAATTTTTTGGGCGTTACCACAAGGGTCGCGCTATCCGTTACTAGTTTTGGCTCGATGCGTACGCTCGCCAAAAGCTAACCACTACTATCGCTAACGCAACTATCAGCCAAAACCAACAATCAATCAAAAGTGCAAGTCGTTTTTATTAAAGCTAACACCTTTAACAAATCAAAATTTTCCTATCTTTATTTTCTAACATTATTTAAATGAAATTTATTAAAAAGAGCTTAAAAGTCTTAGTTGTGCTTTTTGGTTTACTAATCGCAACGCTTTATATTACAGATACAGATTATCTTTTAAAAGCAGTACGTACCATATACATGCAAGGTTATACCACTGCGTTTTTAGACGATTATAAAAAGTTTGACAACCAAGTGATCCAAAACGGAACGCCTCAACCTTGGCCAAACCATAAAGACTATAATTTAGTTACAGAAACTTCAATATTGCAAAAAGCCAATAAAGATTGGGGTACAATAGCTTACGTCATTATAAAAAACGATAGTATTTGGTTTGAAAATTATTATGAAGGCTATAACAAAGACTCGAAATCCAACTCTTTTTCTATGGCTAAAAGCTATGTTTCTGGATTACTAGGTAAAGCCATTATGGAAGGATACATTAAAAGTTTAGACCAACCAGTTTGCGACTTTCTACCTGCTTTTTGCGATGGAGAAGCTGCAAAAATGACGGTTGGAAACTTATCAACCATGAGTTCTGGTACCAATTGGGAAGAAGCCTATTATTCGCCACTATCCATTACAACACGTGCTTATTTTGATGACGACTTAGCAAAGGTGATGAATGGTTTAAAAATGGAAACAACGCCAGGAGAAGCCTTTAAATACGCAAGTGGTGACACGCAGATGTTAGCAATGGTAATAGAAAAAGCAACAGACAAAAAACTGTATCAGTATTTAACCGAAAGTTTTTGGGACCCTTTAGGATCAGAAAACGCAACCCTTTGGCAAGTAGATAGCCAAGACCATGATTTAGTAAAAGCCTATTGCTGTATAGCCAGTAACGCAAAAGATTTTGCACGTTTTGGAAAACTATACAAAGACCATGG
>JALZUT010000098.1 GCA_023300575.1 Olleya sp. | reverse complement strand
TTTTTTGTTTTTAAACAATCTCAATCTTTTCAACATCCAAAGGTTTTCCTAAATAAACTAACATATAACCCTCTTTTACGTCTTTTATATCTGTATTATTGGACGAAATTATGTGCAGCTCGCCTTCATCATCTTTTATAAATAACGGAACAATATCTTTATTAGCATTTGTCGTCTTAATCAAATCATCTAAATGTGATTTATCAATAAGTTCAATTTCTTGAATACTTGGGTATTTTTTAGTAATTTCTATTAACGCACTAAAATCATCTGTATGAGAAAATAAACCTACAAGCGGATTATTGTTTTCATCACGCATTTCTTCCGAAGAAATCAATCTAAAGGCTCCATTTTCTCCAAACTGCTTAGAAAACTTATTAATTGCGTATTTATTAATATCACTGTTTCCTGTAAGTGCCATTAAATAACCAACATCATTAAGCTCTATATTATCAGTAAGTGTTTCAGAGTATATATTAGTGTTTATGGCTTCAAGGCCTAATTCTTTAGCTTTATCAATATTCTTTTGATTACTATCAATCAATACAACATGTCTTCCGTTAGACTCTAAATAATGCCCAATTAATCGTGATACTTTAGAGGCACCAATAATTAATATTCCATTTGACGACTTTAAAAACACACCTACTAATTTAGCAAACAACCTAGCTGTTGTTGCATTTAGTAAAACAGTACCAAGTACAATCATAAATACTAAAGGCGTAATATACTCGGCTCCAGGAATACCTTTACTGGCCAATTTTAAACCAAATAAAGAAGCGATACCTGCAGCTACAATACCACGAGGTCCAACCCAACTAATAAAGAGTTTTTCATTTAACTTTAAAGTAGAGCCATGCGTACTTAAAAACACACCTAATGGTCTAATTATAAAGACCACAACAGCAAATAATACTGCAGTTTCCCAATTATAAATTAGTAATAATTCGCTAAAATTAATATTAGCTGATAACAAAATAAATAATATAGAAATCAATAAAATACTTAACGATTCTTTAAAGTATAATAACTCTTTTAAATAAGCAGAATTAGAGTTACCCAACACCATTCCCATAACCACTACTGCTAATAAACCAGACTCGTGTGCAAATGTGTCGGACAACACAAAAACACCAAGTACAGCAGCTAAGGCAAATACATTTAATAAGTAATGTGGTACTAATTTTTTATTGATAATAAAGTTCATGGCGTGCGCAAAAGTAAATCCAAAACTGGCTCCGAAAAGTACAATTTTACCAAACTCGATTAATGCAGTTTTAGTAAACTCGCCTCCAGCATCAACACTAATAAATTCAAACACCAATACTGCAACTAAAGCACCAATAGGATCAATTAAAATCCCTTCCCATTTTAGTACTGCCGAAATGTCTTTTTTTAACGGAATGTTTCTTAAAATAGGAGTAATTACTGTTGGTCCTGTCACGATAATTAATCCAGAAAATAAAAATGAAATCTTCCAGCTTAACCCAAAGATATAGTAGGCAGCAACACCTGCACCAAAAAATGTAACTAAAGAACCAAGTGAAATCAATTTAGTAATAACTGGTCCTACATTTTTAATCTCGCTCATTTTTAAGGTTAATCCACCTTCAAAAAGAATAATACTAATGGCTAATGAAACAAAGTAAAACAAGCTTTCTCCAGGAAATAAACCCTCACTTCCATTCCAAATAGGTTCTATCCATTTAGTTCCATCCTCACTTAAAAACTCTGCTGCAATTGGCCCAACTAAAAGTCCAATTAAAATTAAAGGTAAGATTGCTGGAATCTTAAATTTCCATGCAACCCATTGCGCTAATATTCCTAAAATGATGATTCCTGCTAATTCTAACATCTAACACTTGTTTTTGTGAAATTACTAATTCTTTAATTTTTTTACTACACTTTGATTAAGTTTTAAATAAATTCAATATTGAAAAGCGTTTAAACCCTTAATTTCAACGTTTTTTTAAACTGAAAAAAATAGTATCTTTAAACTTTTCAACAAAACCTCTATAAATAGTGTCCCTAAAACCCTTTAAAAGTATCGGAATTGGAGTAGCTTTTTCGCCTAATCTAAAAGCGAATTTATATGAGGCTGCAAGACTGTCCGTGCTTTTTGACGCAAAATTAGTTTTAATTCATGTAGGAGAAGAATCTGAAGACAAGGTTAAAAACTTAAAAAATAGTCTTAATACCTTTAAAAAGGACGCTCTTAATTACGAAGTGATTTTTAAAACTGGTGATCCTGTAGAAATTATCTTAAACGCAACAGAAGAACACCAAATAGACTTATTAATTATTGGTGCCGCAAAACGAGAAAAGCTAGTTAAATACTACGTTGGGTCTATTGCTAGAAAAATTACAAGACAAGCAAAATGTGCTTTATTATTATTGATAAAACCTTCAATAGAGCGTATTCCTTGTCAACACATTGTAGTTAATGGGTTAAAAGACCCAAAAACAGAACAGGCAATTGCAACTGCTTTTTATGTAAGCTCTAAACTAAAAGCAGAAAAACTAACTATTGTTGAAGAAGTTAAACAAAACGAAATAGCTATAGAAGTGAATGACGATAAGTCATTAAGGCTTGCTAACATTCAAAAAGAACGTATTAAGAATCGAGAAAATTTAAGAATTAACCATATTATAGAAAATATTCCAGAAGAACACACTAAGGATGTAGCAATAAAATCGCAACCCATATTTGGTACTCAAGGGTATTCTATTGGGCATTATGCACAAATAGTGCGTGCAGATTTATTAGTAATGAATGCACCTTCAAAAATGACGTTTTGGGACCGCCTTTTTCCTCATGATATAGAACATATTTTAGCCGAATTACCAACCGATGTTTTAATCATACAATGAGTCCAAAAAAAAATAGAATCAAACCTTTTTTAAAAGCGCTACCCAAAAACATTTTTTCTGGTTTTGTAGTAAGCTTAATAGCACTTCCTCTTGGCTTAGGATTAGCTATGGCTAGTGATGCGCCTCCTATTTCGGGTGTAATTGCAGCTGTAGTTGGTGGTGTTTTAGTTTCTATTTTAGGTGGTAGTAATGTGACTATTGCTGGTCCTGGAAACGGATTAGTTGGTGTGCTATTGGGTGTTATTGCAACTCTAGGAATAGAAAGCGCTTATGCAGCTATTATTTGTTCTGGTGTATTACTTCTTATTTTAGGATTTTTAAGGCTCGGTAAATTAGCAGATTTTTTTCCGTCCTCTGCAATACAAGGTATGCTAGCTGCTATTGGGCTTATTATTCTTGGCAAACAGTTTCATATCATGATGGGAAACCGTATTACAGCAGACAATATTTCTTATCTGTTAAAAATTCCAAATACTATTGTTTCTGCTTTTAGTTATAATAATCAAGGGTTAACTTATGCTATGCTTGCAGGTGTTATTAGCTTAGTAATTATGCTGTTTTATTCTAAAATTAGAAATAAATACCTACAACTTATTCCTGCTCCAATGTGGATTGTATTACTCTCCATTGGTTTTAGTTATTATTTTGAATTAATCCTTAAACAACCCAATCCAATAGCAGCAGATTACATGATTTCTGGAATTCCTGCTTTTGATCAAATTATTTCAGAATTACCAACCGTAAATTTTAGTAAAATTGGCTCACTGCCCTTTTGGTTAGGTGTTGTGTCATTAACATTAATTGCAAGTATAGAATCACTACTAAGTATAAAAGCTGTCGATAAGCTAGATCCAGAAAAACGAAGAAGTAACGTTAATAGAGACCTAAAAGCACTTGGTTTAGCAACTGTTGGAAGTGGTTTTTTAGGTGGCTTAAATGTTGTAACGGTTATTGCAAGAAGCTCTGTAAATGTTAATAATGGAGGAACTAATAGGTCCTCAAACTTTTTTCATGCTACTTTTTTAATTATTTTCATAGCCCTTTTTAGCACTCAATTAACTAGAATTCCTCTACCTGCTTTAATGGCTATTTTGGTTTATACAGGTTACAAATTAGCCTCTCCAGAAAACATAAAGAAAATTTTTAGAATTGGAAAAGAGCAACTTATAATCTTTTTTGTAACGTTATTAGTTACTTTAACCGTTGGACTTATACAAGGTATTTTATCTGGTGTTATAATCACTTTTATTATTCATATTGTATTAAATAAAAGTTTTAGCCTATTTGGAAGAAACGTAATGAAGCCAAACGTTTTAATGTTTCAAGAAGATACCAATTACTACGTTAGTGTTAAGCATTTTTGTAGTTTTTTAAACTTCTATAAACTAAAAGCAAATCTAGATGCTATTCCAGAAGATGAAGATGTGATTGTCGATTTTTCGCTATGCGAATTTGTAGATCATACCGTCATGGAAAATCTTAACAATTATCAAGAATTATTTACCAAACGTGGTGGGCATTTTGAAGTACTTGGTTTGGATTTACACGATACAGATTCTAAACACCCTTTTGCTTTAAGACGACTGCTCCCTGTACCTAAAGTAATTAAAAACAGTCTAACGCGTCGTCAAACTACAATTGAAGAATTAGCTAAAGATTTTAGCTTACAATATGATTCTAAAAAAATAAGAACAACTAACTTTCTTAACAACTTTTTATTTTTTAAAACCAAACAAATCAATCATATTTATAACCAATTAGAAAATAAAAATGAAGCGTTAAACTTATTTGATATTGAGTTTTCTGAAGGCGAATTTATTGCTAAAGAAGTTGTGCGCTCTACAATGCTTCGAATAAAACTTAATAAAGATATTCCAGAGTTTACTTTAGATAGAGAAGGCTTTTTAGAAAAAGTCTACGCGTTTGCAGGTTTTAAAGACATTCCTATTAAAAACCACACCGATTTTTCTAATCGCTTTTATTTATTAGGCGAAGACACGCAAGCCATACAACAGTTTTTTACAGATGAAATCACGTTGTTTTTTGAGAGTAATCCCTATTATCATATAGAATCTAACGGTAAAGATTTATTGGTCTTTGGTAAAGAACGATTAGCCAGCATTAAAGAAATTAAAGCCTTATACGACTTTGGTAAACGTCTTAAAGAGGTGGTGTCTTAATAAAACGCTAAATTAATCTGCGTTTCTTCTATATTTAGTAATTTGCATCGTCTTTTAAAACTCACAATTTATAATGAAATTATATCCTATACAAGCTGGACATTTTAAACTAGATGGTGGCGCCATGTTTGGTGTTGTACCAAAATCTTTATGGACCAGAACCAATCCAGCAGATGCCAACAATATGATAGATATTGCAGCACGTTGTTTATTAATAGAAGACGGAAACCGTCTGACATTAATAGATACAGGAATGGGTAATAAGCAAAGCGATAAGTTTTACGGTTATTACCATTTATATGGTGACGATAGTCTTGAAAAATCTTTAAAAACCGCTGGTTTTTCTAAAGATGATGTAACAGATGTGTTTATGACACACCTTCATTTTGATCATTGTGGAGGAAGTATTAAATATAATAAAGACAGAACGCTTTTAGAACCTGCCTTTAAAAATGCTAATTTTTGGAGCAACCAAAAACATTGGAGATGGGCAATACAGCCAAACCGTCGCGAAGTGGCTTCATTTTTAAAAGAAAATATTATACCAATAGAAGACAGTGGACAATTAAAGTTTACCAATCTTCCGCAAGATGACATACTGCAAAACTCGCAATTAGGATTCGACATTTTCTTTGCTAATGGACATACAGAAAAGCAAATGATCCCGATGATTAA
>JALZUT010000097.1 GCA_023300575.1 Olleya sp. | reverse complement strand
TAAATGCTTTAGACATAATAGCATTATTTCCAGACAGTAATTCTGCTGGATTAATAATATTACCTGTAGATTTAGACATACGTTGTCCGTTTAATTCTAGCATATTAGCATGCATCCAGTAATTAACTGGTGATTTACCCAGAGCAGCTTGATTTTGTGCGATTTCGCACTCGTGATGAGGGAATTTTAAATCCATTCCGCCACCATGTATATCAAACTGTTCACCAAGGTATTTGGTACTCATTGCGGTACATTCTAAATGCCAACCAGGAAAACCGTCACTCCAAGGTGATGGCCAACGCATAATGTGTGTAGGTTCGGCTTTTTTCCAAAGCGCAAAATCTTGAGGGTTTTTTTTATCCGATTGTCCGTCAAGTGCTCTGGTATTATGTATAAGGTCTTCTAATTTACGCTTGCTTAAAATCCCGTAATTATTGGTTTCATTATACTTATGTACATCAAAATAAACAGACCCATTAACCTCGTATCCAAAGCCATTATCTATTATCGTTTTTATTAATTCTATTTGTTCAATTATATGACCTGTTGCTGTCGGTTCAATGCTTGGTGAAAGAAAATTAAAGTTGTTTAACGTATTATGAAAATCTACAGTGTAACGCTGTACGATTTCCATTGGCTCTATTTCTTCTAAACGAGCTTTTTTAGTGATTTTGTCTTCACCTACATCTGCGTCGTTTTCTAAATGTCCTGCATCTGTAATGTTTCTTACGTAACGTACTTTAAAACCTAAATGTTTGAAGTATCTAAAAATCATGTCAAAAGACATAAAAGTACGCACATTACCTAAGTGTACATTACTGTAAACGGTTGGTCCGCAAACATACATACCAATATAACCTTCATTTATAGATTTAAAATCGTCTTTTTCTCCAGTAAGAGAATTGTATATTTTTATATGCTGATTTTGGTAAAGCTGCATGTTAACGGTATTTTAATGTTTTTGATTTTGACATAAAAGTAAATACTAAAGTACTAAAATTTAGTGTCTAATTTTATATAATCCAAAAATTCACGTTTAGTTTCTATTCCTTTAAATTTTCCACCAAATTCTGAGGTTACAGTACTGCTTTCAATATCTCTAATTCCTCTAGAATTAACACAAAGGTGCTTAGCGTCAATAACACAAGCAACGTCTTTTGTTCCTAAAACATCTTGTAATTCTTTTACGATTTGTATCGTTAATCGTTCTTGTACTTGTGGTCGTTTAGCAAAATAATCAACAATGCGATTCATTTTAGATAAACCAACAACAGTACCATTAGAAATATAGGCAATGTGAGCCCTTCCAACTATTGGTAGTAAATGGTGCTCACAAGTAGAATAGACAGTGATGTTTTTTTCTACCAACATTTCTCCATATTGATACTTGTTTTCAAAAGTTGAAGCGCTTGGCTTTTTGTCAGGATGTAGACCTCCAAAAATTTCGTTTACAAACATTTTGGCAACTCTATTTGGTGTGCCTTTTAAGCTGTCATCTGTTAGGTCTAAACCTAAGGTTTCCAAAATATTAGTGACGTCTTTTTTAATGCTTTTAATTTTTTCTTCGTCAGAAATTTTAAAAGCATCTTTTTTTAAAGGCGTATCGTGATTTGTGCTAATGTGGTTCTCACCAATTGCATCGTTTTGATTTATATCGTTTTCAATCTTCATCTAAATATAATAGGTAAAATAGTGTATAAAATAGTCCGCAAAGATAAACAAATAAAAAACTTGATTCTAGGGTAGGTATTTATTAATTATAGCTGTTTTATTTATAAGTAAGTAAAAAACCGTAATTTAGATAGACTTATTAACACATAATTTATTAAATTTTTCTTAATTTTCGAACCTAATTTTATCTTAAAAGCAATGAAACTTAAAATTCCTCATTTAATATTAATTCTGTTTGTAATGCTTTCTTGTCAAGCAATAGCTCAGAAAAACCATAAATTAAGAACGCAACCTGTTCAATATCAAGAAAATGTAGAAGCGCCTTTAACTGTAAAAGAACTAGCTTTGCTTAGAGAAGTGTACCAAGATAAACTTGAAAAATATGTATTAAGTAATCCACAACGTGTTAAGGATTTTAAGCATTTGTTAAGAAATAGGTTGATTATTAAAAAAATGCCTCAGTTAAATAAAGAGTCGGATAAATTTACACTTTTATCTAGTATCCCACTTTTTAATAATTACAATACTAATTTAGTGAGAGATGAGAGTTTCGATATAAACACTTTTAATCCGTTAAAATATAATTTAGAGTTTTTTAGAATAGGTTCTATTATCTACAAAATTGATAATACAGATTATTTCATTGTCATAGAAACTCAAAATTTAAAACAATAATTATTACCACTCCATTTTAATTGAAGTGATTTCTTAATAAAAATAGAATTTGAAATGAAAAGATTTTTAATAGTATTTTTTACACTAATTTCTTCCTTAGTGTTTTCTCAAGATATTTTAATGCAAACCGCAACTGTTAACCAATGTGGTGGTGTGTTTTATGATTCAGGAGGTCCATCTGCTAATTATGGTAATGATGAAAATTTTATACTTACAATTTGTCCTGATACACCAGGACAACAAGTGCAATTAAACTTCACTGCATTTAGTACACAGATGAATAGTGATGTTATGCTTATTTTTGATGGTGATACTGCTACAGGAACTCCATTTGGGACATTTTCTGGTGGTGGTGCAGCAAATAACCCAGGGTTTTTTTCTGCTACACCAGCAAATCCAACAGGTTGTTTAACAATTCAGTTTACCTCAGATGGTAGTGCAAACACCACAGGTTGGGCTGCAGATGTTTCTTGTTTTGAGCCTTGTCAAACTATTGTGTCTCAGTTAGATAGTTCTGTGCCGGCTCCTAACACAGATGGTTATATTAGAGTGTGTCCTGATGATCCTATTACATTAAATGGTAGTGGTGCTTTTTCTGTAGATGGTACAGGAGCAACTTACGAATGGGATTTAGGTGATGGTAATTTTGTTACAGGTCAAACAGCTACGTTTTCATACACAACACCAGGGGTTTATATTGTCAATCTTAATATTGCAGACACTAATACAAACCTAGATCCTGCAGGTTGTATGAATACTAACTTAATAAATCAAGTTATTCAAGTTGGAACAGAACCCGATTTTATGGCTACACAAGCTGTTGATAATGTGATTTGTTTTGGAGAATCAGCAACTCTAAATGGTGTTGTAAATCCAACCGAGTTTATTAATGATTGTACTCCACCAGTTAGTGGTCTTACTTTTCTGCCGGACGGTAGTGGTGCGTCTTATCAAACTTCTGTTCCAGTAGACTGTTTTGATTCTACTCAAACCTTAACAGATATTAATCAAATAGTTGCAATTTGTATTAAGATGGAGCATTCTTTTTCTGGTGATTTAGACATTTTCATTACTGGACCAACAGGATTGCAGGCACAATTATTTGAACAAGCAGGAGGAGGAACTTATTTTGGAGGAGCAAATGATGATGGTACTAATACTGAAGGTGTTGGAGAAGAGTATTGTTTTTCTTCTAGTGGTAATGTTTTGTTGCAAAACGCCCCAACAGTAGTAGCAGGAACTAATCCACCAAATGATTCATGGGTACCTGGTACGTATTTACCTTTTCAAAGCTTTAATTCATTATTAGGTAGTCCTCTAAATGGAGATTGGACTATACAAATTATTGACAATCTAGCTATAGATAATGGTTACATATTCTCTTGGAGTATAGAGTTTGATCCAAACTTACAACCTCCAGAATTATCTTTTGCTCCTGTTACGGTTACTGAAGGTTGGGATGCAGACCCATCAATTACAAGTGTAACAGGAAACGATATTACTGTGCAACCTGCTACAGCTGGACAGCATTGTTATACTTACAGAACAATAGATGATTTTGGTTGCGAGTATACAGAAGTTGTTTGTATTGATGTTCTACCAGAAACTGATAGTGGTATACCTAATGATTTATTTTTATGTAATCCAGGTGCACCACCATTTATATTTGATTTAACTCAAAATACGTCAGTAATAACTGCAGCATCAACAGTTAGCACAGATTTAGTTGTTAGTTATCATAATTCACAAACAGATGCGGATAATGATACTGCACCAATAGCTAATCCAAATGTATATATATCTTCTGCAGTTGTTGGAGCTCCAGAAACTATTTTTGTAAGAATTGAATACTTGACAACTGGTTGTTTTACTACTGAAGTATTTACTTTAAATATAACAACTCAACCTGTAATAAATCCTGCTCCAGATATGGTAGTTTGTGATGATCCATCAAATGATGGTTTTGAGCCTTTTGATTTAGAAACTCAAAATTTAGCAATACTT
>JALZUT010000096.1 GCA_023300575.1 Olleya sp. | reverse complement strand
ATCTGCTAATGAGATGAGTCAATTGTCATTTGAAGCTTACAAAAAAAGCAACACCGAAGATGTTGCTTATTTTGAGCCTTATTATTTAAAGGATTTTGTCGGTATTAAATCAAAAAAAAAATATGCTTCTTTTTGAATTTTTACTCCATGTGGATAAGGTATTTATATTCCAGCTGCATCTAGTGCTTCTTTGGTGTTTTCTATAATACCAAAGTAGACATCCCAAAAATCAGCTACAGTAGACCAAGGTCTTACAGCAAAATTAATACTACTATCAGCCAATTCAGACACATTTACTGTTGGAGCTGGTTCTTTAAGTACTTTTGGGTGAGAAGTTAAAACTTGCATTAAAACATTTTTAGTTGTTTTAATGTCAGATTCGTAACATACTCCAAAAGTTAAATCTACTCTAAGTTTTCCTTCAGTAGAGTAATTAGTAATATTTCCGTTTGATAAAGCTCCATTATGTATTATAACCACTTTGTTGGTAAGAGTTAATAATTTTGTGGTGAAAATTTTAATTTCCTTAACCACTCCTAGTTCTCCTTGGTCTTCAATTAAATCACCTGTTTTTATAGGCTTAAATATCATTAGTAAAACA
Source organism: Olleya sp. (assembly GCA_023300575.1). Taxonomy (GTDB): domain Bacteria; phylum Bacteroidota; class Bacteroidia; order Flavobacteriales; family Flavobacteriaceae; genus Olleya. Next base: position 2,635 of record JALZUT010000096.1, on the reverse strand, counting down.
CCTCGAGCAAAATTACCTAAAGAGAGCCTTGTAGCGTAAGTCCAATTACCAAACCTGATGCTGAAAATAGCTACAAAAGAAGTAGTTTCAATACCAATAGTTACCAATACTAATTCGATTAGCATTATTATCAAAATCCATGTAGCAAGATTTAGCAAGAATTTTTTAAGCTAGGATCATAATCCTTCTTGTCTATTACCTTCGCAAACACCTTTGATTAATTTCTTAATAATCCAAGTACCAATAATCCAAATAGCAATTGCGGCTATTAATTTAAGGTCAAAGTCGATTGCTAAATTCATTCCTTTGTCAATCTATTTTTCTAATTCCATTAGTTAATTGTTTTTTATATTTTGTTTAAAGGTTAAACAATAATATTTTATTTTTTAAAAAAAACAAGAATTAAGGTAGGGGTTTTTAAATTCTAGTTGTTTTAATGAAAAGAACTTTCAGAAATTGAAATATTCTAAATATATAAACGATTTTAATAGTTAATTAATCTGATTTATTAGGCTGTGTTTTAGTATAATTGTAAATTGATAGCCTTAAACATAATACTCTATTTGTAAATGAAAAAAATTCTACTAATAGCTGTTGCTTTCATTACTGTTTTTGCAACACAAGCGCAAGATATTAATATGCAAAACGGAACATTTAATCAATGTTCTGGTGTTTTTTATGATTCAGGTGGTCCAGCTGCTAATTATGCAAATGGCGAAAATTTTGTAATGACTATTTGTCCAGATGGGCCAGATCAATTTGTGCAATTGCTATTTACCTTGTTTAGTACTCAGCTAATCTTAGACCCAAATGATGATCCAGCAAATCCAGTTTTACCTCCTATTTTCGATATCTTAACTATTTACGATGGCGACGATACTACAGCAGCAGTCATTGGTATATTTGCTGGTGGTGGAGCAGCAAATAATCCAGGAACAATTTCTGCTTCTAGTACAAGTGCAACAGGTTGTTTAACAATAGAGTTTATTTCAGATGGTAGTGCTAATACTTTAGGTTGGGCTGCTAATATATCATGTTTGCAATCTTGTCAAACTATAACACCAAGTATAGATTCTACAATTCCTGCAGCAAATGCTGGTATTGTTCAAATTCCTTTAGGAACTGATGTTGCATTTGAAGGTAGTGCTACTTTTGACCAAGATGCTGCAGGTGCAGTATACACATGGAATTTTGGTGATGCGTCAGGAGATACAGGTCAGTCTGTAAATAATACTTACAATAATTTAGGTTTATTTACAGTAACTCTAACAGTTACAGATCCAAACCCCACAGGGTGTTCAGAGACTACAACAATACAGGTAGAAGTGGTAACTCCTTTTATAGATGTAGATCAAACAACTTTTACTGTTCCTCAGTTAATAGAGGATGTGCTAATCGATAGTCCATGTGCTGCTGTGTCTAATATTAATTGGAGTACAGGTACAAATTTTGGGCAAGAAAATGGTATAGGGTATTTTACTGCTATTCAAGGAGCTTTTGCTTTTGAAGCAGGTATTATATTAAATTCAGGTGATGCTATAGAAGCAGAAGGTCCAGAAACGGGTACTCAAAGTAGTGGAGGTTGGCCTGGAGATTTAGACCTAGAAAATGCTATTCCTGCATTAAATGTTGGAGACACAAATGATGCTACTTTTGTTGAGTTTGATTTTGTGCCAATTGCTAATAGTATAAGTTTTGACTTTTTATTCGCTTCAGAAGAATATGGTACTTTTCAATGTGGTTTCACAGATGCTTTTGCTTTTTTATTAACCGATTTAAATACAGGTGTTACTACAAATCTAGCTATTGTTCCAGGAACTACAGATGTTGTTTCGGTTTTTACTGTAAGAGATGATGCTTTTAATGCTAATTGCGCATCTGTTAATCCTCAATTTTTTGATTCTTTTTATGGGGCTGCAGGTCTTCCAGTTGGTAATTCTCCTATAGACTTTAGAGGATATACTTTCCCAATGACAGCATTTTCAAACGTAATTCCTAATAATAATTATAATATAAAATTAGTAATTGCAGATGACGGTGATACCGCATTCAATGCAGCAGTATTCTTAGGAGCAGGTTCATTTAATCTTGGAGGAGAATTAGGTGATGATGTTACCATTGTACAAGGAAACGCTATTTGTGCAGGAGGAGTTATTCCATTAGATACAAATGTGCCAACAGCAACTCATACTTGGTTTCTAGATGGTAATGTTATACCTGGAGAAACCGGATCTATATTAAATGCAACAGTGGATGGTTTATATTCTGTTGATATTGTTTTTTCAACAACATGCCAGGCTACAGATTCTATTTTAATTGAATTTATTCCTGGACCAATAGTAGAGAATACCATAAATCTTATTCAATGCAATAATCCTACAGGACCAGTTACTTTTAATTTAACTTTAAACGATACTGAAGCTCTCGGAACACAAGATCAAACGTTAGTTCAAGTAAGTTATCATACTACTTTAATAGATGCGCAATCAGATCTAAATCCTATAGCTAACCCAGTTAACTTTGTGGGTTCTGGTACTTATCCAGAAACTATTTATGTTAGAATTGAAGATATTGGATCTCAAACGTGTAGTAATACGTCTAGTTTTGAATTAAACATAATAGATCCTGTAATAAA
>JALZUT010000095.1 GCA_023300575.1 Olleya sp. | reverse complement strand
TGAGCTTGTTTTGTAATAGAAGTCATTTCTTCTCCAAAATTAGAGTAACCATAACCTGGTCTATCTATAGCATACAAGTTTGCTTCCTTTATAAAAGTGTTATCATTTAAATATGCATTCCACGCAGATAATGAACTTGGAGAGCCATGAAAAAACACCAAGTTAATGTCCTTTCTAGATTCTTTAACTTGAAGCACTCTAATTTTTAAATCTAAACTATCTACTCTGTAATAAGTAATATTATTTGATATCTATTTTTCTTTAAAATATGCTTTTATTTCTGGATCTGTAGAACGCCATTGCAAAACTGTGCATGACATACTTGAAAGAATTAAAATTAGTATTAAAAAACCATTTATATAAATACTTTAGTTTTTATATATTTTAAATTAAGAAATATAGATTACCAATATAAACAATTAATTTACAATATATATTCATGTGTGTAGAAAAAAATAAAACCTTAATTATGTTAATTAACTTATTTTCTTTTGCTAATTATACATCTTCCTATATATTTATCTTTTTTAAAATCATTTAACTATGAAAAAAACTACTACAAAAAAATTATCAAAAAAACTTCTAAAATATGGTGCGTTAACTGCTGCATTTTCTGGTATAACAGATGCTTCTGGACAAATTACTTATACAGATGTATCACCTGATTTTTCTGGTTCTAATACAGGTTCATATGGTCTAGATTTAAATAATGATGGTATTATTGATTTTAATCTAAACGGATCTAGTTCTGCATCTTTATTTCTTGAACCAACTACAACTAACAATAGCTTCTTAGGCTCTGCATTTTCTTTTTATGCTTATCCTTTTAATTTGACTAATGGCGCCAATATTTCATCTGGCCAGACTAGTTGGACAAACAATGGTGCAGCTTCACTTAATTATAATAGCTGTTCGTATGGAAATTTCTGTACTGATATAGATGGGTTTTTGGGACTTAGATTTACTCTTGGTGGAAATCTCCATTATGGTTGGGTGAGACTAGACACTAATGCAGACTCATCATTTACTGTTAAAGATTATGCTTTTAATATGACACCAGGTGCACCTTTAACAGCTGGAGAACAAACCTTATCTGTAGATGATTTATCTATTAACAACATTAGAATAGTAGCATTAAATAAAAGTATTGGTTTATACAATCTTCCTTCACAGACAACTTATAGATTGTTTGATATTACTGGAAAACAAGTACTAAATGGTAGTTCAAATCAAAGTGTACATGTAATAAAAGCAACAAATGTTGCTAATGGTGTATTTATTTTAGAAATTGAAGATAAGAATACTAAATCTATAATTAGAAAAAAATTAGTGCTGTAGATTATAGAATTGTTTTAAAAATAATTAAAAGAGCAACATTTTATAAAATGTTGCTCTTTTTTTATACTTTATTTCTATGTAGATTTTTATCTACACAACTAGTCATAGCCTCTTTATGTAAAGTAACACCTATAAAATTTTCAATTTTTTTAATAACTTCATCTGTGTTTTCAAGCACGTCTTCTTTATAATTTAAAGTCAATAGTTCTACACCTGGCTCTTTATTTTTCCAGATCTCTACTTGGTGAAGTTGCTTTTTAAAGGCATTAAACAAACTTAATGGTAAATTCTCTGTAGGTTTTCCTTTCATTTTTTGTTGCGATTTAATAATTTCTGAGAGGTCTCTTTGCATAAAAATAACCTTATAGCGATAATTAGGAGACAAGTTCTTTAATAATGGAGCGACTACTTTTAGCACTTTATTTTGCCCAAGATAAAGCCATGAATTATCTTTATGAAGCGACATCACAGGATCGTACTCTAAATAACCTTTAGGGTTAGATTCATCGGCTTTTCTATTACCATCTGTTAACACCTCAATGCCTCCAGCTTGTAACATTTGCATCATCATTGAAGTTCCAGATCGAGGTAAGCCAGAAACAATTGTAATTTGATCTTTACGGTACTTAAACTGGTTTTTATCTGTTAAGGCTTTAAGGTCTATAAGTTGTTCGTCAATATTTTCTATGGCTGTCTCCGCACGATAATGGGTTTTTGGTTTTAGCTTTTTGGCTACTTTATAAGCTTTTTTTGCATTCTCAAGATCTCCCATTTTTTCTAATGCTTCACCTAGTATATAATGTGCTTCTGGAAAATATTTAACTAATTCTATAGCAGTTAATGCATGTTCGGCAGCTTCTTCATACGCTTCTAATCTAACTAAACAAACTGCTAAAGCTTGGTGGTATTTTGATTTGTCAATTTCATAAGTCAAAGCTTCTTCAAACGCATTTTTTGCGTTAAAGAAATCGTTGAGTTGCATGTATAATTTTCCGGCTTCAAACCAATAATTACCATTAGGTTTAGTTTCTAATATTTTTCTAAGTAATTCTAAAGCTTTATTAGGTTTTCCTTTTCCTCCTAATAATTTTATTTCAAAAAACAGGAGATTAATAGGTAGTCTTCTATTCGTCTTTTTTATTAGTTTAATATAATGTTCAACATCATCATAATTTTTTTCTATGACTGCTAAATTAAGAAGTTCTAGATAATATTCGGTTTTATCAATAATGGAATCTCCTACTTTAAAACCTTGATATTGTGTTGATTTTGGATTTTTTTTTAAAACATTATCAATCTCTTGTTGAGATATTAAAGGATATTGAGCTTCAACAAGCTCTAGTAGCATTTTTTTTGCTCGACTAAAATCCTTTTTCCCTTTATAAACACGTGCAAGGTTGTGTTTAAGATCACAACTTGTTTTAATAATAGCATTCTCTATCTTATCATCAGACTTTTCTATATAACCCAAATCAACAAGTTGTTGCATGGTTTCTTGATCTGATAATTGATCTAATCCACTTTCTTTTGGAGCTTCTCCAAAATCACCAGTTACTTGTTCCCAGCTTTCAATATATTGAGGTGTTTTTGGGTTTTCAAATATATCTAAAGCTACTTTTCCATCCATATCTTTACCAATTGGTAAACCATACATATGTAATATGGTTGGACAAACATCTATTAATCCTAAACCAAAAACTTTTTCATTTTTTTTAATGTTTGGTCCTGCTGCTACAAAAATACCAAACTCTCTATGTTCCATAGCAGGAGCAGCATTTACTTTTGGCATTTTTAATATCCGTTTAGATCCTGACTCGTAACCATGATCTGACATTACAATTACAGTAGTATCCTTATCTATAAGTTCTAGCGTTCTACCCAACATCATGTCTTGAAACTTGTAAGAACTCGTTATTGCATTTTTATAAATTTGATACCTATCTTCAGGGACAGCATTTAGTTTTGGTGGATGAAATTTCATAAAGGCATGACAAAAGTGGTCGATAAAATCGTAATAAATGGCCATAAAATCCCACTCCTTTTCTCTTTGTAAATAAGTACTTGCTGCATGTAAGCTTACATTTTCTGCCATTATTTTAGCAAAAGATTGTAAACCTTTGTCATTTTCTTGATCTATTTTTGAAGCATCAGGGAAAAACGAAAGAATATGTTCTTCGGTTATCTCCAAGGGAAATAGGCGTAAGTCTGCTATCTCTTTTACTAACTCTTTAGGATGTATTGTCCCTTCGACTATTGGATTTTTGTCATTTGGATTTTGTTTTACTTTTTGAAATTTATCTGTTACTATACAACCATTAACAGGTTCTGCAGGAAAGCTTGGCCACCAACCTACTATATTACTTTTAAGATCTTGATTATGAAATATATTCCATAAGGCACGAGACTTTCTAGAACTAGCTGTTACTGGTCGAATACCTTTCATGTTTGGTTGCAGCTCAATAAAACCTAGTACACCATGCTTATCTGGTGTTTTTCCTGTAGCAACTGTAGACCATAACATAGGTGAATAAGGCGGATTCATTGTACTCATATTACCATAAACACCCCTATCTATCAAACTTTTTAATGATGGCATGTCGCCTTTTGCTATTAAAGGTCCTATAATTTTCCAATCTGCGGCATCCCAACCAATTAATAATACTTTATTTTTTTTCATTTAGCTTTTTTTGCTGTGCTATCTTTTTTACTTCACGCCAAGCTCTTAAACCTATATCTCCATAAGCTAAAAGACCTAATGATCCTTTTTCTGTTATTTTAAAAGGAATGTTTTTCGGTTTTTTACTCATAAGCATTTTCTTATTTTTACAAGATTATTTACTGCCAATAAATTTAAGCAAACTACAATTAATTTACTCTAAAATAAATAGATTTTAATGTCTCAATTACAAAATTATATAATATCAAAAACGCAACTCCTCGAAACATCTATTAATAATACGATACGCTTACTTAATGAAGATTGTACTGTCCCTTTTATTTCTCGTTATAGGAAAGAAGTTACTGGAAATTTAAACGAAGTACAAATTGGAGATATTGTGAAATACAAAGAGCAATTTGAAACTATAGAAAAACGTAAAATTGTAATTTTAAAAGTACTAAAAGAACAAAATATTTTATCGGAAGAGTTAAAGCAAAAGATTGAAAATACTCAAAATATAACAGCTCTTGAAGATTTGTATTTACCATACAAAAAAAAACGAAAAACAAAAGCCGAAACAGCTCGTAAAAACGGTTTAGAACCATTAGCTAAAATAATAATGAGTCAAAATGCAAACGATGTAGAATCTATTGCATACAAATACGTAAAAGGAGATGTGACTAGTTTTGATGATGCTTTAAAAGGCGCACGACATATTATTGCCGAATGGATTAACGAACGTACAGATATTAGAAATAATTTACGAAACCAACTAGAGCGACATGCTAATATTACTACCAAACTAGTTAAGTCTAAATCTGAAGACGAAAAAGCTCAAAAATTTAGAGATTATTTTGATTGGTCTGAAAATTTACAGCGTATCCCGTCACATAGGTTATTAGCCATTTTACGTGCTGAAAAAGAAGGTTTTATTCGTATTAAAATTGAAATTGATAGCGTTAAAGCATTAGAAAATATTGACAGAAAAATTATTAAAAGCAACAATGGATGTGCAGACCAATTAGAACTTGCTATAAGTGATGCTTTTAAACGTTTATTGTTCCCATCGTTAAGTAACGAAGCCTTGAGCAATGCTAAAGAAAAAGCAGACGAATCTGCAATTAACGTCTTTGCTAAAAACTTAAAACAACTGTTATTAGGTTCGCCTTTAGGCGAAAAACGTGTCTTAGCAATCGATCCTGGTTTTAGATCAGGTTGTAAAGTGGTTTGCTTAGATGCGCAAGGTGGTTTATTACATAACGAAACCATTTATCCGCATCCTCCAAAAAGCGATAGTATTGGAGCCATAAGAAAACTATCAACCTTAACTGAAGCTTATAAGATAGACGCATTTGCAATAGGAAACGGAACAGCATCGAGAGAAACGGAAGCACTCGTTAAAAAAATTCATTTTAAAAATCAGGTTCAAGTCTTTATTGTTAGCGAAGCAGGAGCAAGTATTTATTCGGCTTCAAAAATTGCACGTGACGAATTTCCAAATTATGATGTAACCGTTCGTGGTTCTGTCTCTATAGGAAGACGTTTACAAGATCCTTTGGCAGAATTGGTAAAGATTGACGCCAAATCTATTGGAGTTGGACAATACCAACATGATGTAGACCAAAATAAACTACAAAAATCTTTAGATGTTGTGGTTGAAAATTGTGTTAATAGTGTTGGTGTAAATATTAATACAGCAAGTGTACCACTACTAAGTTCTGTTTCTGGAATTGGACCAAAATTAGCCAAAAACATTTTTAATTACAGAAACAAAAATGGTGTTTTTAAATCGAGAAGTGAAATAAAAAAAGTGCCACGTTTAGG
>JALZUT010000094.1 GCA_023300575.1 Olleya sp. | reverse complement strand
TGAATTTTACGATGTTACTTTTAAATTACAACCAGACGATCAAATTATTCGCGCTGGACAACAAATAGGATTAATTATTTTTTCTAGTGATAAAGAATTCACACTACATCCAAAGCCTGGAACGGAGTTAACTATAGATTTAGACAAAACAAGTTTAACTTTACCTGTTGTTGGTGGATTAGAAGCTTTAAATAAAGCAACTAAGTAATTGTATGAGAATATTAGGTAATAATACTGAATTAGTTTTACAAGCTTTAAATACATTAGAAATCAAACTAAAATTGGACTTAAAGAATCTAAAAATATTGCAGATAACTTAGATAATAATCCAGATTTATATAATGGTAAAAGTAAAATTATTCTAGATTATAGTAATCTGGGTTTCGAAGATAATCACCAGTAATCTCATAATCACAGTAAATGAGGCAACCATATTATTAGAAAAAAAACAAGGTAGCTTTAAAAACTATATTATTATTATTATTATTATTATTATTGCTTTACTAATTTGCCTTATTATTATTTTCCATTTGTATTTAAAAAATAGAAAAGCAACCAGTCTTTATTTTAAAAAAAACCTTTTATACTAATAACTAAATTACTCTTTTATCAGTTTAATAAATTCGCTATTCCCTTTGTTATCATTAATTCTTAATAAGTAAATTCCTGTATTCAGTTTTGAAACATTAAAATGTTCGTTATCTCCAGAAAACTTTAATAATTTTTTACCAGTAATAGAATAGAGGACTGCATCGGTAAATACTTTAGATATTTTAAAAGAACTTGCTACCGGATTTGGATATATTTTAAGGCCTGAGTTATCGAATGTATTAGAGTTGGTAGAAAGCGTGGTTTGATCCTCTCCAACTAAAAATGCGCCTACTGGACGCACGTAAGGTACCACGTCTGCATTTATGGCAAATTGTTGATCAACAAATGTTAAAACAGCCACCTCATCACTAGCAGTTGTTCCGTCTATAGCAGTTGTATTTGAAAAAGTTACTGATCCTCCTGCATCTGTAATTCTTTTTACAAATCTATAAGCTTGCTCTCCATCAAACATTAAATCAGAATTTACACCAGACCAAGTTGACCTTATAGGTAAAAACAAATGCTTTAATGTTTGTTTTACTCCTTGATAATTAGATATTGGGGATTCTTCGATGTCTGTAACTGTAAACTCTTCATATGCCCAAGAATTAGGAGGCGCTCCTTGTGCTAAAGGAGTAATGTGTCCAGCAGTAAAGTCAGACCATTGATTTGTTGCAGACATCTTTATAATCTTATAGTCTGTATTATCTAAATCAACTATTCCATCTGTATCAACCAGTAAAAAATCACCTTGTTCATCTACAAAATAATCCGCATTAATATTTGCTGTTATTGTAGCGTTAGGAGCTGTAGCACGAATCATTTGTATAAATTCAGCTTTTTCAGCAGTGGTACTTTCAACCTCAGCATCTCCAAGACTACTATTAGCATTGTAACGATTAAATGCATCCATCCAATACCCATCTATTCCTAGTTCTGTAAAGCGTTTTATGTAACCCTCGCAAAAATTCATCCAAGCTGCGTGCCCATCACCAGAAAAAAAAGTGTTTACATAATTGTTCCATGCTGCTGCACCAGTTTCTGTTGCTCTCTCTCCAGGACTCATAGAATTTAAATATAATATCACTTTTTTATTTGCATTTTTTAAGATGGAAATAACATCAATAATAACTTGTTCGTTAGCTAAACTAGGTACAAACTCTTCATCTATAATAGAATTTGCAACACCCATTACATCATCCACATTAGGATTTGTTCTCAAGGTCCATAGATGTGACTTTGCATTATTTGTAGCATTTGTCATTACATGTCCCATTGTAGGATAGCTACTTGCTATTTCCTGAGCTCCAATTATATAATCATAACCGTTACTAACAAAAGTATCTAAAGTACTACCACCTCTAACATAAAAACGTCCTCCCCAAGAACCTTGAAGTACTTTTACAAGCTGTTCTTGTTCTTTTGTGCCATATATTTGATCTATATAATACGTTATTGGAGATGTCGATCCTTGTCCATTTCCATAGCCAATATACATTTGGTCGTAACCACCATATTCAAATCCACCTGCTGGTAAATCTCCTTGGTTAAAGACAAAAGAAAACGTCTGCCATTCTTGACCGACTGTAAAGTTCAATGCTAGCTGTTTAAAATCATTAGTCGTTGTGTTTTTTAAATACACGCGAATACGATTTACAGGTGATAGGTTAGCAGATGGAATATCTATATATGCCTTTAAGCTTATTATATATTCTTCATCAGTAATGATATTTTGTGGTAGTTCAAAATAAGAAAATCCTTTAGTTACATTTGCATTCCTAACAAACTTAGAGCTTATGGTATTTGTATTTATACCGTTAACATCTGGATTAGCTTCATTTTTAGTAAAAACACCATTTGTATTATTTAATGATAAAACATTCTCAGTTTCTGTTTCATTCTCGTACCAAAGAAACTGAGCATGAATTTTGTTTCCAAATAAAAAAAGGCAACCAATTAAAACTAGTTTTAATTTAATCATAGGTTTGTTTTAGAACTATTGTTTTATTAAAACAAGTATTACAAATTTACATTAATTACCATAAAAATTTATTGAAATTTAATCTTTAATTCAGTTTACTATTAACAAATCTTAAGAGCAAATTACAAACCTATTTATTTTGTTACTTTTAAGAAGTATAATTTTATTATAAAAATTCGGTAACTATTAAACTATATTTGCGCAACTATTATTTTAGATGGCTACAACTCTACTTTCTTCTCCTCTGCAAGGCTTTACCGATTTTAGATTTCGTAATGCGTTTCATCATTATTTTGGAGGTATCGATACGTTTTATGCACCTTATATTCGTTTAAACGGAAAGTTAAAAATTAAGCAATCCTACCAATTAGATTTACAACCAGAAAATAACACGACTTTAAAGGTCATACCACAAGTGATGACTAATGATCCAGACGAGTTCCTGTTTGTTGTAAAATACGTACAAAGTTTAGGCTACAAAGAACTAAACTGGAATTTAGGCTGTCCCTATCCAATGGTCACTAAATCCGGAATGGGCTCTGGATTAATTTGTAATCCTGCTAAAATTAATGACATTTTAAAAAAAGCG
>JALZUT010000093.1 GCA_023300575.1 Olleya sp. | reverse complement strand
AAAAATATTGGAATTTTGTTTTAGAGATTTTAAAGGAGATTCCTAAAAAATAGTTAAGTAATTTATTACTTAAAGCAAAGAGACTTATTAGTAATCTAGGTTATAACAAAAAGCACAATTTTAAGTTGTGCTTTTTTAGTTTGTTTAACGTTCATATAGATATGGTGAGTTTTCAATTCACTTTATCGAATGTTAAACGAAGTTAGTTGATTTTTTTAACAAAGTCAAGTCTATCTTTTTTAACCCATAACATAACCCACAAAAAAAAAGCGCTCTAAAAGAGCACTTTTTTACATCTAAGATTCCTGCTTCCGCTAGGATTTATTAGTTTTCTAAACCAACAACTTCTAAATCAAAAATGATATTAGCGTTTGGTGGTATTGGACCATTTCCTGATGGACCATAACCTAAATGACTTGGTACAAATATTCTGGCTGTATCACCAATATTCATGTTAAGCATTGCTTCTCTAAATCCTGCAACTAAAGTTGCAGACTCGTTATATGGCATTGCAAATGGTTTGTATGCACCCTGTTTTGCAGAGTCTTCATTATATTGATTTGCTTTTTTAGCATCTTCTGCTCGTGTTGTCCAGAAAAACGTTCCGTTTTCTAAATAACCAGTACAATCTATTAATACTTTGTCTGAAGATTTTGGTTTAATACCTCCAACTTTAGGATTATGTATCATAACTAATCCTGTCGGAAATTCTTTTATTTCTCCTTTTTTATCTGCATTAGCTTTAAGAAAATTTTGTGCAGCAGCTTTAGCCTTTTCTTTTAAACGTTCTTGATCTTTAGCTTGGATGTCTAACATTCTTTGAGGTAATAAAGGTTCTTGCTCTGTAAATACTGTTGGTGCGTCAAATGCTTTTGCAGCACTACCTTTTCTAATAATAGTTACTTGTTGCATAACTACATCTTCTACAGGACTGGTATTTCTTGGTCCACCAACTGGTACATTAGAGATTGTATCTTGCACGTCTAAACCAACTACTAGTTCTCCAAATACTGGATGACAGCTTGTTCTTGGTACACTACAGTTTTTTAAATTTCCGTTTGCTAAAAAACCATCTAGATTTGTTTTTGGTACTTCAGTAATAAAAAATTGACTTCCATTAGTGTTAACACCTCCTGAGTTAGCCATAGATAAAATTCCTGCTTTGCTATGGCTTAAACCTTCACCAAACTCGCTATGAAATTTAAATCCTGGCGTTCCCATTCCTGTTCCTGTTGGGTCACCACCTTGGATCATAAATTTATCCATAACGCGATGAAAAATCACACCATTATAAAATGGTTTTCCTTTTAAAGAGTCTGCTAATTTTGGATGTGTTCCTTCTGCTAAACCTACAAAGTTAGCAACCGTTACAGGTGCTTTTTCATAATATAGTTTAGCAACCATAGTGCCATGGTTAGTTACAATTTCGGCATATATACCGTCAGCTAAATCTGGGTACTTGTCTTGGCAAGATGAGCTAGTTAAACTCACCATTAGGGCAATAATAAATAGTTTCATTGTGTTTAGTAATTTATTCATTTTTATTGGGTTTATATCTATTCTTTTTTAGTTATCGAATGTACAGAAACTTCACAAATAATCGGAATATTAGTTCCGATTTTATTTTCATCTCCATAATAGCCATAGGCTGTTTGTGATGGAAAAATAAAGGTTGCAGTTTCGCCAGCATGCATCAATTTTAAACCTTCACGCAATCCCGTAAACAACTCTTGCTGTTCCATTGCGTAACGTTGTGTTTTAAGTTCTTCTTTGGTGTAAATAACGTTTCCGTTAAGATCCTTTACGTCGTAGTCGTAGATGATAACATCTCCAAAACTAGCTTTTTGATTGGTGTCGTTTTCAATTTTTGTGCTAATATAATACCAAAAACCATTACCCGAAGATTGGTAATTATGTTCTGGGTTTTTTGCTATAATTGCTTTAATTGTTTCTGTCTCTTCTTTGTACAGCGCTTTGTTACGGGCTACAGATTCTTTTATAAATGAACCTGAAGATACCGAAATCGGTTTTCTAGCTTCTGGTGTTTTGCAACTCAAAACACTTATAAAAATTGAAAGTATTATAACTAGGTTACGCTTCATGTAATGCTGTGTTGTAATGTGGTAAGATACTAATAAATTTTTCAACTGTTTTAGCTAAGTTTTTATCGCTTTTTCCTCCTGCAGCGTTAGTGTGTCCACCGCCTTGAAAATGTGATCTAGATAATTCGTTTACCGAAAAATCGCCTTTAGAGCGCAACGATATTTTTATAATACCTTGTTGTAAGTCTTCAATAAAAATAGCAGCTATAACCACATTTTTTAATGATAAAGCATAATTTACAAAGCCTTCTGTGTAACCTTTTTTGTAGTCAAATTGCTGCAATTCTTTTTGCGATAATGTAATGTATGCAGCTCTAGATTCTGGCACTATTTTTAAGTTGTTTAAAGCACAACCTAATAGTTGTAAACGGTTATAACTATTGGTGTCAAATACTTGATTATGTATCATGGTATTGTCTGCCCCTTTGTCTATTAAGCTGGCAATAATCCTATGTGTCTGACTTGTTGTAGATTTAAATCTAAACGAGCCTGTATCCGTCATGATACCAACGTAAACAGCTGTAGCTATATTGCTATCTATGTAATTTAAACCGTCTAAATACGCTATAAAATTATACACCATTTGGCAAGTAGAACTCATTGATACATCACTATACGTATATTTTGCAAAATTATCTGGTTGTTGATGATGGTCAATCATTATCTTTAGTGCGTTGTTTTGCGTTAAAACAGCTTGCATGTCTCCAGTTCTATGAAAAGCGTTAAAGTCTAAAGCAAAAACAATATCTGCTTCAGCTAATTTTTGATCACTCTCTTCTTTTTGAGTTTCATATTTTAAAATTAAATCCTGACCTGGAATCCATTTTAAAAAATCTGGATAGTCATTTGGTAATATAACAGTTGCCAAATGATTTGTTTTATTTAAATAATGAAACAACGCCAAGCTAGAGCCAACAGCATCACCATCTGGATTTCGGTGACTTACAATTACTATTTTTTTTGGCGAACTAAGAAGTGATTTTAATTCTGAAATTTCTTGTGCATTCATAGATGACGAAGATACAAATTTTTAGTAATCGAAATTATGGTTTATCTTAATAAATGCCTTACTTTTGCACAAAATTTGAAGCTTATAATGTCATTATTAGAGGCTTAATTTAAAAAAAACGAAATACTATAACATTAAAATAAAAAAATGGCAACTAACAGAACATTTACAATGCTTAAGCCTGATTCAGTAGAAAAAGGATACATTGGCGCAATCTTAGAAAAAATTAATGCATCAGGTTTTAGAATCGTTGCAATGAAATTAACACACATGACCACTCAAGATGCGAAAGCATTTTATGCTGTACATAACGAAAGACCTTTCTTTGGTGAGTTAGTAGAGTACATGACACGTGGACCTATTGTTGCTGCTGTTTTAGAAAAAGATAACGCAGTAGAAGATTTTAGAACTTTAATTGGTGCTACTAATCCTGCAGATGCAGCAGAAGGAACAATCCGTAAATTATATGCAGCGTCAATTGGCGAAAACGCAGTACATGGAAGCGATAGTGATGATAATGCAGCTATAGAAGGTGCTTTTCACTTTTCAGGACGTGATATGTTTTAAGGTTTAAAACTATATTGAATAAAAAAAATCCAGCTTTTAGCTGGATTTTTTTGTTTAGGTGTTTTAGTTTCTCTCTCTAAAATAGAAATCTGTTTTAGTTAATATAATACAATAAAAAAAGCCTCTCCAGATGGAGAGGCTTTTAGGTTTTAAAGATATATAGTAGTACTTATACCACTTTAACATTTACTGCGTTTAATCCTTTTTTTCCTTCTTGTAAGTCGAATTCAACTTCGTCTCCTTCTCTAATCTCGTCGATTAATCCAGAAATGTGTACAAAATGATCTTTGTCCACACCTTCTTCTGTGATGAATCCAAATCCTTTAGCGTCGTTGAAAAATTTTACTGTTCCTTTACTCATTGTAATGTAATTTAATTTATTAATACTTTGTATAATACAAAGATGATGCCATTATATTTAATAATCGGCATATATTTAATTTATTTTCAGTTATTTATGTTTTTTAATAAAAAAAGCCTTTCCGTTAAGAAAAGCTTTTTTTGTAAAGTTTTAAAATGAATATATGTAATTATACTACTTTTACATTTACTGCATTTAATCCTTTTTTTCCTTCTTCTAAGTCGAATTCTACAGCATCACCTTCACGAACTTCGTCGATAAGTCCAGAGATGTGTACGAAATGATCTTTTTCTGATCCTTCTTCAGTTATAAAACCGAATCCTTTTGAATCATTGAAAAATTTTACTGTGCCTTGAGCCATTTTTAAAAAATATTTGATTATTAATGGCATCAAAGATATAATATATAAAATAAAAAAGAGATTTTTTTTTTGAATTTTTTTAAAAACAATTTCTTAATAGTTGGTTTTAATTACCTTAATACCAGTTTTTTAATTATAGTTTTTCCTAATTCTTCATTTAGTAAGTCTATTATTTTTTGGTTGCCATAGCTTAATTCTTCTCTTAAAGCACTAGAGCTAAGTTTTACATATAAGGTGTCACGCTTCAACTCGATAGCTGTAGTGTACTTATTTATAGCATTACCCATTAGTTTTGACCAGGCATCTTTAACATTGACTTTGTCTAAACCTTTTTCTAGATTGTTCTCGGTAACAAAATCTTTTAAGGCGTCAGATATGTTTAATAAATTGTTGCTGCGTTTTGCCATGTTTACTTACCACAGAAGTGGGACTCTTTTTAATTAGTGTTTATCCAAAATTTGGAGTTCTTAATAGTATTTTATTCTATTACAATAGGTGTGTAACGTTGATATAAATATAGGTCTTTATTCTGGTTTATAATTTGCATTTGGTTTTTGGTAGCATGTAAAACGGTTTCTTTCCAGCTAGCAAAGGGTGTTTTGTAATACAAATTTAAACTGTCGTTTTCTATTTTAAAAATAAAATCTTCTAGACTATTAGAGGTTTCAAAAACACCACTAAAGTTAGGTTTTAGTTTTTTCCTAAATCCAATAGAGTCTTCGTTTATTTTTATGTAATCAATGGTTTGGTTGATAGTGTATTGTTTTTTTGTGCCATTTTTTAAGGTCACCTCTTTAATTTCCCAATAACCAGATAGGTGTTGTTTAAAATCTTCTGGATTTTTAGAACAGCTAAATATTAAGGTCAATATAGATATGTAAATTAGTTTTTTTATCAAAATTATTTATTTTTTTTCCATAAAAATGGATAACTTATTCTTTAATTTAAACTTTTTGTCATGCCTTCTAAAGCAGTAACCTACTTATTTGTTAAGGATAGATTTTTGCTTTATTCTTTATATAATACATAAGGTATTCATGAATCTTTGATTTAGTAGCAATGACAGTTATATTATAATTTAAATACTTCATAAGATTGATGTACTTGTTTTACTGCGTTTTCTGTACGCTCTGCATGTGTATCACTGATAAAAATTTGTCCAAAATTCTCGTCGTTAACTAGTTTTATGATTTGTGCAACACGTGTTTCGTCTAATTTATCAAAAATATCATCTAACAATAAAATTGGATTGTCTCCAAAAACAGCTTTGATACTATCAAATTGGGCTAATTTTAAGGCAATCAAAAAAGATTTTTGTTGACCTTGACTTCCAAATTTTTTAATTGGATACGCTCCAATATTAAAACTTAAATCGTCTTTATGGATACCAACACTTGTGTACTGTAAGGCTTTGTCTTTATTTATAGCGTGTCGTAAAAGTGTTTCTAAGTTGTCTTCAAATAAATCGCTTTTATAAGCTAAAGAGACTTCTTCGTTGTTATTACTTATGGCTTTGTAACGTGCTTTAAATAAAGGAATAAATGTTTCTAAAAACGTTTTTCTTTTTTCAAAAATGGCTGTACCATATTGCTGTAACTGTTGGTTGTAGACTTCTACAGTGTCATTATTATAGGTGTGATTTGCAGCAAAATATTTAAGTAACGAGTTGCGTTGCGATAAAATTTTGTTGTAATTAATTAAATTATTTAAATAACTTTTATCACTCTGGCTAATAACACTATCAATAAACTTTCGTCTAGTGTCACTACCTTCAATAATCAAGTCTCGATCTGTAGGACTTATAATAACTAATGGTAAAAATCCGATGTGGTCACTAAACTTTTCATAAGCCTTAGTATTTCGCTTTATGACCTTTTTTTGACCTCTTTTTAAGCTAATAAGAATGTTTTCGGTTTTTTCGTCTTTATTATATTCACCATTAATGACAAAAAATTCTTCATCATATTTTATATTTTGTGTTGCGACAGGATTAAAATAACTTTTACCAAAAGACAAGTGGTAAATAGCATCCAGTACATTTGTTTTTCCTACGCCATTATTGCCAACCAAGCAGTTTATTGTCTCATTAAACGCAAAGGTTTTGGAGTCAAAATTTTTATAGTTTAAAAGCGAAAGCGACTTTAAAATCATAGATTACTTGCTAAAAGAATGTGCTTTAAAAAGTGTAGTATTATAAGGATGTGCAAATTATTGAAAAATATCAAATAATAACCTTTTATTTCAGAAGAAAAATTATATTTTTGTGCGCATTAACAAAACGAATATGGCGACTTACAAGAAAAGAGGATACAAACCAAAAACTAAAGTAGAAAAAGAAATTGAACTAGAAGACAATTCTACTACAGCTGAAGTTTTTAATACTTTAGACGAATCTGCAAATAAAGCAGAAGAGTTTGTAGAAAAAAACCAGAAAAATATTTTCATCGTAATTGGTGTTGTAGCTGTATTGGCTTTGGTATATTTAGCATACCAACAATTTATTGCCAAGCCAAGCCAAATTGAGGCTTCCAATAATATGTATCAAGCTCAAAAGTATTTTAATGAGGCAGTAACTGCAACAACAGCAAAAGACTCTTTATACTCTTTGGCTTTAACAGGAGGAGAAGGAAAGCAAGGTTTTGTTGATATTGCTAAGCAAAATAGCGGAACAAAAGCAGGGAACTTAGCTAATTATTACGCAGGAATGTCTTACTTAAACCTTAAGGATTATCAAAATGCGGTAACGTATTTAGATGATTTTAAAGGTGAAGATGAAGCATTAGCGCCTTTAGCTAAAGGTGCAATTGGTGATGCATTTATACAATTAAATCAACCAGAAAACGCTTTAGACTATTATACACAAGCTGCTAGCTTACGTCAAAATGAGTTTACGACTCCAACGTATTTATACAAAGCAGGTGTTACTGCTTTAAACTTAGGGAAAGCATCAAAAGCACTAGGTTTGTTTAATAAAATAAAAGACAACTATACTAATTCTGTAGAAGCTACTAATGCTGAAGTGTTTATAGGAAAAGCAAAAGCGATGTCTAATTAAATAGTTTTACCGCTTTAGCGTAAAATAATATGGCAACAACAAATTTATCTGCATATGATAAAGCAACAATCCCAAACGGAAAACAATTTCGGTTTGGGATTGTTGTTTCAGAATGGAATGAAAACATCACT
Source organism: Olleya sp. (assembly GCA_023300575.1). GTDB lineage: Bacteria > Bacteroidota > Bacteroidia > Flavobacteriales > Flavobacteriaceae > Olleya. The sequence goes on along the minus strand of JALZUT010000093.1, from coordinate 77 downwards.
CAAGGTTTACTAGAAGGTGCAAAAGCAACACTTTTAGAACATGGCGTAAATCCAGATAATATCCTTATTTGGGATGT
>JALZUT010000092.1 GCA_023300575.1 Olleya sp. | reverse complement strand
TCTTATAAAAACCTGCTTCTTTAAATGTATAGACTTCATTTAAAACATCTATTAAAATGGTATCGTTGATATCTTCTAACGTTTTATAACGTAAAGATTTTACAACCTTTCGGTTTTCTGTAATTAAAAACTCTGAGTGTTTTGTAATGTTATTAGAATGCCAAAAACCTACATCTACATAATCTTTAGATTGGTTTAAATAACAAATAGGGCGTTTACCACTATAATAACATGGTAAACGCCATTTGTATTTTAATTCTAAATCTGGTAAAGTATGCTCTATAACAACCTGCAAGTGCATTAATAAAGCACGATACGGCTCTGGTTGATTAAGCATATAAGCTTCGGCAGGTTTCAAAATTTTATTTTATAAAATTCCTATTAAACTTAAAACACCAATTACGATTAATGCAATACCTATAATCGCTTTAAAAGGCATCAACTTGTCAGATACTTTTCTTAGTGTTTCTTCTAAAGCAGGTACTTTTCCAAAAGCATGAGTAAGCAATAACAACCCTCCTACTATACTTACTAAACCATAAATACTAAATCCTCCACCAAAGATTGCTAATATTGGTAATACTAATAAAACACCTCCAATTATAGTTTGAAATGGGGCTAAAACACCAGCTATTTTATTAAAAAAATTAGCCTCTCCATCCCATTTGTCTAGTGTTGCTAATCCTAATAAAACCCCTCCAGCAATATTTGCAATAACTAATAATAATAAGCTCATAATTTTTATTTTAATTCGTTAGATTATAAATTTAATAAAAAATACCAATAATAGAGGGGTTTACTTTTTAAATGTTAAGAATACTGTTCTAAAAATGGGATTAATTTAACCAGTTATTTTAAATGCGACTGCGTCATCTAAAAAAAGTGTTTCATTTATTTGCATATAAAGAAGATTTATATTTACTTTGTAATTCAAAGTACTTTATTATGAGCAACGAAGATTATTTAAAAGACATTAGCGAGATTAAAAACTTAATGAATAAGTCGTCACGTTTTATTTCACTTAGTGGTTTATCTGGAGTTTTAGCAGGTGTTTATGCTTTAATTGGAGCATTTTTAGCTAATAACATAATTAATAATATCATTTTACAAAAGCAACCTTTAAAGCGTTTTTTTGTAGCTTATGACTCTGTTGGGTCTTTATTAATAATTGCTTTTACAGTGGTATTACTTTCTATTATTACTGGTGTATTTTTAACAGTAAGAAAAGCTAAAAGAAGTCAAGAAAAGATATGGGATAGTTCTTCAAAACGTTTAATAATTAATTTTTTAATACCATTATTAACTGGTGGAATATTATGTATAATTTTGTTAGATAAAAATTATATTAGCCTTATTGCACCTGTAACTTTAATTTTCTATGGTATGGCTTGTTTAAATGCTAGTAAATACACGCTAGGAGATATTAGATATTTAGGATTAACAAATATCGTATTAGGTTTAATAGCAACTCAGTTTGTTGGATATGGTTTATATTTTTGGGCATTTGGCTTTGGAGTCATGCATATAATATATGGCGGAATTATGCATTTTAAACATGATGTTAAATGAATAGGACACTAAAAGCTGGTTTGATTGCAACATTAATTATTTATGTCTGCGGACTGTCATTTACATATTTTACAAATGAAAAGTTTAATCAACAATTTGATCAATTTGATAAAGATGAAAATGGTATTATAGATGGTCTTGAAAAAACAAAAGAATCTCAAGTATTCTTAAGACAAATGTCTAAACGAAAAACTACAGGACAGGCAGTAATCATGCTTATTCCTGTTTCAATAATATTAGGTTTATTTATAGCAGGAATAGTATATCTTTTTAGAAAGATTAAAATAATTAATAGTAAGAATCTGTATAATAAACCTAACTAAAAAAATTCCTGCCTACGCAGGAAATGTATGAGTATAATAAACAACATAAACAAAGTATTTGATCATCGTATTAGACTAGGCATCATGTCTATTTTAATGGTTAATGAGTATGCCGATTTTAATACTTTAAAAGCTCTTTTAGGTGCTACAGACGGTAATCTTGCCAGTCACACAAAAGCACTAGAAAAGTCCGAATATATTAAAATTGAAAAACAATTTATTGGTAAAAAACCTAACACAAGATACAGCACTACCAAACTTGGTAAAGCCGAATTTAAAAAACACATCAACGCACTTGAAAAATTAATTAATAAACAATAGGCTTCGACAAGCTTGAGTAACACCTTTTTTTTAATCATTTACTTTGTAATTCAAAGTACTTTTAAATACTTTTAAAATGGAAAACACAAATGCACAACACAATTACAACCAACCTCAGCAAAACAACAACAAGTTTGGACACTGGCTTAAAACATCTATAACTGCAAGACTAGCGATGGTTGGTTTTTTAACTCTCATTTTACTTATTCCGTTATTCTTTATTCAAAATTTAATTGATGAACGCTCTAGAAGACAAGAGGATGTCGTGCAAGAGATTAATGAAAAATGGGGAAATGAAGTATTGCTTTATGGACCTGTTTTAAAGATTCCGTATAAAACCTTTTCGCAAAAAAAAATATATAATGAAGACACTAAAAAGACCTATACCGAAACAAAAGAAACTATTAATTACGCCTACTTCTTCCCTTCTGATTTAAACATTTCTTCGACTGTAAATCCAGAAGAAAAAGAACGTGGCATTTTTAAAACTGCTGTTTATGACAGTCAAATTAGTTTAAATGGTAGTTTTAGTAATCCAGATTTTTCAATTGCCGAAATCAACCAAAAACACATCCTCTGGGACAAAACAAAACTTATTGTTAGCACTTCTAATTTAAAAGGTGTTACGACTGCAACCCTTAAGTTAAACAACACAGATTACGACTTTACTTCTACCTATAACGGAAAATCAAATAGACGTTATAATGAATTAGTCATGCATACTTTAGAAACTAAAATTATAAAAGAACTGACTTCAAATTCGTTTAAAAAAAACATAGGGTTTCAGTTAGATTTTAAAATAAAAGGAAGCAAGCAAATTAGGTTTATTCCTATAGGTAAGCAAACTAAAGCATCTATAACGTCTAACTGGAAAGATGCTAGTTTTTTTGGCGAGTTCCTTCCTTTTAATGACAATAAGTTTACCGATACAGGTTTTGATGCAAAATGGAATATTTTAGATCTTAATCGTCCTTTTTCTCAGCAACATTTTAATACGTTACCTAACCTTGAAGAATTTGCATTTGGTGTAAACTTTATGATTCCGGTTGACGAGTACACAAAAAGTGAACGTTCTGTCAAATATGGCTTTTTAGTTATAGGGTTAACCTTTTTACTATTTTTTTTAATACAAACA
>JALZUT010000091.1 GCA_023300575.1 Olleya sp. | reverse complement strand
TCAACCATTATTTCTAAAGGTATTTCGGCTGGAAAATCTCAAAATTCTTATAGAGGTTTAGTACAAATTAGCAGTCGTGCAGAAAACGCACGTAACTTCTCGCAATGTGATAGTTTACTAATGGGTAACGCATGTGGCGCACATACCTTCCCTTACATTGAAGCTAAAAATAAAACCGCTCAAATAGAACACGAAGCCACTACTAGTAAAATAGGTGAAGACCAAATTTTTTACTGTAACCAACGTGGTATAGATACAGAAAAAGCAATTGCATTAATCGTAAATGGATTTAGTAAAGATGTCTTAAATAAATTACCCATGGAATTTGCTGTAGAGGCTCAAAAACTATTAGAAATTTCTTTAGAAGGATCTGTTGGATAAACCAATTAAAATGAAAAAACTACTAATTACACTATTAGCTTTAGCCTTTTTTGTTGGTTGTAAACAAGACAAAAAAGAAACTGAATTGACTACAGAAAACACTAAAACAGAATCATTAAAGGTTTTTATGTTTGATGGCGGAACAGTACAAGTCAATACGCTTGAGATTTTTTCTCAAGGTGATTTGTATAAAGGTAAAAGCAAAACATTTGCAGACATGATTTTTGTTGTCCAACATCCAAAAGGCAATTTACTTTGGGATGCAGGATTAGGCGAAGGTTTAATCGGTCAAAAACCCTTTACAACTCCAAATGGAGCCTTTACAGTTTCAAGAAAACAAGGAATAGACGAGCAGTTAAAGCAAATAGGTCTAACAACAAAAGACTTTAAATATATTGCATTATCACATACACATTTTGACCACTCTGGTTCAGCAAACAAATTTGTAGATGCAACTTGGTTAGTACAACAAAAAGAATATGATTTTGTAACTATTGAAGAAGAGAATACAGATAACCATAATGCAATAAAAGCATTAAAAAACATAAAAAAATTAAATGGCGATTTTGATGTGTTTGGAGATGGAAAGGTAATTATCAAATCAATGCCAGGACATACAGCAGGACACCAAGTCTTGTTTTTAGATTTAGAGCAAGAAGGCCCATTATTATTGTCAGGTGATTTATACCATTTTGAAGAAAACAGGTCAGGTGGTGTTGTACCTAGTTTTAATTTTAGTGTAAAAGAGACTATAACCTCTATGAGTACTTTTGAAACTTTTGCTGAAGAGAAAGGTGCACGCGTTATCATTCAGCATTCGCTTAAGGATTATAACAGTTTAAATCATGCACCAGAACCAATTCAATAAAATCAATTTTAAAATGAAAAAAATAATAACCCTCTTAATATTAATAGCATTTCTAAGTTGTAAAACAGAAACTGGCACACCTTATACAGGTGACTTTGTTTATTATGCTGATGCTGCAGTGTTTCAAATAGGTAATGACATTTACGGAGTTGTTTTAGATGAAAAAGCTGAAACTATTACCAAACAAGCTAAAGCCTTTCAAAAAGACCCAACAGATATGGTAAAGGTTGAAGTTTTAGGCGAATTAATTCCGAAGGAAGAAAACGAAGAAGGCTGGCCATTCAAATTAAAAATAAATAAAATTATAAACGTTAGTGCTTTAGAAGCTCATAAAAACAACGTTATTAAACTAGGAAATTAAAGACTATGTTAAAGATAAATAACCTGCACGCAAGTGTTGACGACAAAACTATTTTAAGAGGTATTAATCTTGAAGTAAAAGCTGGAGAAGTACATGCTATAATGGGACCAAACGGTTCTGGAAAAAGCACTTTAGCATCAGTTATTGCTGGAAAAGAAGAATATGAAGTTACAGAAGGTAACATTTTATTAGAAGGTGAGGACATTGAAGAGTTAGCTGCTGAAGAGCGTGCACACAAAGGTGTCTTTTTATCGTTTCAGTATCCTGTAGAGATTCCGGGAGTTAGTGTTACTAACTTTATAAAAACTGCAATCAATTCAACACGCAAAGCAAAAGGCTTAAGCGATATGCCAGCTAAAGAAATGTTACAATTAATTAGAGAAAAATCTGAGCTTTTAGAGATTGATCGTAAGTTTTTATCGCGTTCTTTAAACGAAGGGTTTTCTGGAGGAGAAAAGAAGCGTAACGAAATTTTCCAAATGGCTATGCTAGAACCTAAATTAGCAATCTTAGACGAGACCGATTCTGGATTAGACATAGATGCACTTCGTATTGTTGCTAATGGTGTAAACAAACTAAAAAGTAAAGATAATGCAGTAATCGTAATTACGCACTACCAACGTTTATTAGACCATATTATACCAGACTTTGTACACGTTTTATACAATGGTCGTATTGTAAAATCTGGTGGTAAAGAACTAGCACATCAGCTAGAAGAAAAAGGTTACGATTGGATTAAAGAAGAAGTAAACGCATAATTAGTAGGCAGTATTCAGTCTTCAGTTTGCAGTCGCTAACTCTAGTCTAATACTTTTCTACTTAATAATAATACAGTAAAATTTTTGCTTTAGTATTGCACTAGACTGCTTGCTGAAGACTGAACACTGAAGACTTAAAAAAATGAGTTTAAAAGAAAAATTAGTATCCTCTTTTTTAGCATTCGAAAATCATGTTGATATCGATTCTAAAGTACATGATATTAGAAGTGAAGCTATAAAAACGTTTGAAACTGTTGGATTTCCTTCAAAAAAAGACGAAGCTTGGAAATACACATCATTAAATAGTGTTTTAAAACACGATTATAGTGTATTTCCTAAACAAGAAAACGCACTTGAATATAGCGCTATTAAAAAATATTTTATAGACGATATAGATACTTATAAAATTGTATTTATCGATGGAAAATATTCGTCAAACTTATCGCAAACCACACATGACGAAATAGATATATGTTTGATGTCTTCTGCTTTAACAAAACCAAAATATGCTTTAGTTATAGAAAATTATTTTAATTCTATAGCAAGTAAAGATGGTTTATCATCTTTAAACACAGCATTTTCTAAAGAAGGTGCTTACATACATATTCCTAAAAATAAAGTAGTAGCTAAACCTATACAAATAGTACATTTTTCTACTGGTAACGAGTCTGCTATATTACTTCAACCACGTAATTTGGTTGTTGTAGATGAAAATAGTCATGTACAAATAATAGAGCGTCACCAAAGCATTACAGACAACCCTGTTTTAACAAATAGTGTTACCGAAATTGTAGCAAATAAACGTGCAATAGTAGACTATTATAAAGTACAAAATGACAATATAAACGCATCACTAATTGACAGTACTTTTGTAGATCAAAAACGCGAAAGTCATGTTTCTGTTCATACTTTCAGTTTTGGAGGTAAGTTAACACGTAACAATCTTAACTTCTACCAAAATGGCGAGCATATGGACTCGACCTTAAACGGTATTACTATGATTGGAGACAAACAGCACGTAGATCATAACACATTAGTACACCATATAGAGCCAAATTGCGAAAGTCACCAAGATTACAAAGGTATTTTTAACGACAGTGCAATTGGTGTTTTTAACGGTAAAGTAATTGTAAATAAGGAGGCACAAAAAACTAATGCATTTCAATCTAACAATAACATTCTATTAAGCGACAAAGCAACTATCAACTCTAAACCCCAACTAGAAATTTTTGCAGATGATGTAAAATGTTCTCACGGTTGTACAATTGGTCAATTAGACGAAAGCGCTTTATTCTATATGAAATCTAGAGGGATTCCAGAAAAAGAAGCCAAAGGATTATTGATGTATGCCTTTAGTAACAATGTATTAAGTTCTGTAAAAATCCCAGAATTAAAGCAACGAATTACCAAGTTAATTGCAAATAAATTAGGTGTAAATATTGGTTTTGACCTTTAATCTAACTTATGGATATTTTAAAATTACCGTCTAAAACTTTTCTTAAACTAATTGGTATTTCTTTAATAATAGCAACTGTTGCTGGCACAATTTATTATGCTACAAAAGGCGGTTTTTTTGATGGGCTTTTACTAACCTTTGTAGGTTTGTCTTGTACTTACATGATATTAATTTTATCTGTTTTACTATTTAAAACTTTTACAACTATTTTAGCAAAAGATAATATTAGTGTATTTCATGTTATCGTTTCTTTTTTAATAACAGTTTTTATTTCAGGTTACCTATTTATAACGCTATTTAAGTTGATAGCTGGAGAGTTTAAAGTTTAATAATTATGCAAGACATCAACAAAATACGCGAAGACTTCCCAATACTTTCTCGTAAGGTAAATGGTAAACCATTAGTGTATTTTGATAATGCAGCAACATCGCAAACACCACAACAGGTTATAGAAGTTATTGTAGATTATTACTCTAATTACAACGCAAATATCCACAGAGGCGTACATACTTTAAGTCAAGAAGCAACAGATAAATATGAGGCTGCAAGACATACTATTCAGCAACATTTTAATGCTAAAAATGCGTATGAAATTATACTTACTTCTGGTACAACACACAGTATAAATTTAGTTGCAAATGGCTTTGCAAACTTATTAAAAAAAGGAGATGAGTTAATCGTATCGGCTTTAGAGCATCACAGTAATATTGTCCCTTGGCAAATGTTATGCGAAAAAACTGGAGCTATTCTTAAAGTCATTCCTATGATTTTAGAGGGCGAGTTGGATATGGATACTTATAGTAATTTACTTTCAGAGAAAACAAAACTAGTTTTTGTTAATCATATTTCTAATGCGTTAGGTACTATAAATCCTATCAAAACTATTATTGACCAAGCGCACCAATTTGGTGCAGCAGTTTTAGTAGATGGTGCTCAAGCATGTCCTCATATAAAACCAGATGTACAAGCTTTAGATGTTGATTTTTATGTAACCTCAGCGCATAAAATATGCGGTCCAACAGGAATTGGTATGCTATATGGTAAAGAAGAATGGCTTACCAAAATGCAACCTTATCAAGGTGGTGGCGAAATGATAGATCAAGTCACTTTTGAAAAAACAACTTACGCAGGTTTACCTCATAAATTTGAAGCTGGCACACCAAATATTTGTGGCGGAATTGCTTTTGGAGCAGCGATAGATTACATGAATAATATTGGCTTTGATAAAATTGCAACTTACGAACATGAGCTTTTAGAATACGGCACAAAAAAACTTCTAGAAATTGAAGGTTTAAAAATATACGGTACGTCTAGTAAAAAAACCTCAGTAATCTCTTTTAATCTTGAAGGTATTCATCCTTATGATGTTGGTACTTTATTAGACAAAATGGGTATTGCAGTGCGTACAGGTCACCATTGTGCGCAACCAATTATGGACTTTTATAACATACCTGGAACAATTCGTGCATCCTTTGCGTTTTACAATACTAAAATAGAAATTGATACTTTAGTAGAAGGTGTAAAAAAAGCTAAATTAATGTTATCTTAAAGGTTTGGCTTCTTTTTTGTATTATTATAATAAATTACTAAACAATACAATGATGAAAATAATTACTATTATACTATTCTCTATATTTTTAAACGGTTGTGGTAGCGCAAAAGAAGCTAATGCTAGTTCAAATATGAAACAGCTATTAAACGAAAATCTTAGCGGTTCTTTTTACATTAATACGTTAGAAGGAAATCAAACTGGATCTATAACACTTTCCATTACTTTTAATGATGCTACTAAGAAAGTAACAGGTTTTTCTGGGTGTAATAACTTTACAGCAAATTATCAGATAGATAAAAATAAAATCAGTTTTAAGAATTTAATTACTACTGAAAAAGCATGTTTAGATGATATCAATACAATAGAAAATACTATCCATTCATTTCTAAAAGAAACGACTGAATTCAAATTAGAAGACGATCAAATCACTTTTTTAAAAGAGAGCAAAGCACTGTTTTCTGCTAAACAAATCACTAAAGAAACATCTGCTAGAAATGCACAATCAACCGGAATAACTTTTGAATATAGTGCATTTTCAAGAGGTACATATAAAAACGTAAAAGTGACAGAAAAGGAAGTATCTACACAGTTTTCAAGATCTGAAAAAGTAACTACAAAAGCTTACGATAAAACAGATTGGGAAAATTTAATGCGCATTACAAAAGACTTGAAAATAAGTTCTATTTCAAAATTAGAACCACCAAGTAAAGCACATCAATATGATGGAGCGGCTCACGCTACTTTAACCATTACAGATGGAGAAGAGAGTTACACTACGCCTACTTTTGACGCTGGTAATCCGCCAGAAAAAATAAAAGAATTAGTCAACTCAGTACTAAATATTGCAACTTCACAACATTAAAAAACTAAGGATTAGATTTACAATTATATTAAGATTAATAATAGTATAAACAATAAGATATTGTTTAATTTTGAATACAGAAATCTTTAGGTAAAATGCAGACGATTAAAGAAATACAAGACGAAATAATTGATGAATTCTCAATGTTTGAAGACTGGGAAGAACGCTATCAATACATGATAGATTTAGGTAAAGATTTACCTTTAATTGCTACAGAGTTTAAAACAGAAGATAATATTATTAAAGGTTGCCAAAGTAAAGTTTGGGTTCATGCAGAATTAAATACTGATAAAATTGAATTTACCGCAGATAGTGATGCTATCATAACGAAAGGAATAATAGCAATTTTAATAAGAGTATTTTCTAACCAACATCCTAAAGCTATTTTAGAAGCAAACACAGATTTTATAGACGCTATTGGCTTAAAAGAGCATTTGTCACCAACTAGAGCTAATGGTTTAGTTAGTATGATAAAACAATTAAAATTGTATGCTATTGCATACCAAACACAACTTAATTAGTACATTACTGCGTAGGCAGAAACAAAAAATAAATTTTTGATGAGCGAAGCAACAATAGACACAGCTGCATTAGGCGAAAAAATAGTAAATGTTATAAAAACCATTTACGATCCAGAAATACCAGTAGACATATACGAACTAGGTTTAATCTACGACGTATTTGTTAACGAAGATTACGAAGTTAAAATCCTTATGACCTTAACAACACCTAATTGTCCAGTAGCCGAAACATTACCTCTAGAGGTTGAAGAAAAAGTAAAATCAATTAACACAGTTAAAGATGCAGAGGTCGAAATAACTTTTGATCCACCTTGGACGCAAGACTTAATGAGCGAAGAAGCTAAGCTAGAATTAGGTATGCTATAAATTAGTAGACACTAAACAGACTTCAGTTAGCAGTTTTACTAAATTCTGATTTCTGAAAATTAAATTAATTAAAATACAACAATAACTAGTTTGTAATTTTAAGTACTACTATCTTAATGTTTACTGAAAACTGCAAACTAAAGACTATAACAAATTGGCTGATCATATTATAAATCGCGTAGCAAATAGTAAACTAGTTACTATAGATCTTGAGGATTTTTATCCTGAAGGTAAACGTGTACTTTTTGATATTAAAGATTGGCTATTCCAAGAATTGGTTTTAAAAGAGAAAGATTTTAGAGAATTTGTTAAAAACCACGACTGGAATCAGTACAAAAATCAGTACGTAGCTGTTACTTGTTCTGTAGATGCGATCGTTCCAGATTGGGCTTTTATGTTATTGGTCGTTAATTTAGAGCCTTTTGTCGAAAAGTGCCATATTGGATCTCTTGAAGATCTAGAGACTTCAATTTATCAAGACATTATTAACCAATTAGACATAGAAATCTACAGAGATAAACCTGTTATTATTAAAGGTTGTAGCAACATGCCAGTCCCTGTAAACGCGTATGTTATGATAACTAATGCGCTTAAAAAAACTGCAAAATCTATCATGTATGGAGAAGCCTGCTCCTTTGTCCCTTTATTTAAACGTTAACAACTCTACTAATTATTTAATCAACTCATTAACAGTTGATTAAATTTATTCTATGTTTTTAAAAAAATATAACTAAACAGTATCTTTGCTATCAATTTATTAAAAACCTAAACTTTATGAAAAAAATATTACTAGTAGGCGCATTTTTTATTGGAATGATTTCAATGAACGCTCAAACAAAAGAAGAGTTAACAACTCAAAAATCAGAAAAACAAGCTATGGCAGATGCTGCTCAAGCTGAAGCAAATGCTTTACAAGCAAAAATAGACGCACTTCCAGGATGGCGTAAAGGTGCTTTTGGTACTATAGGTGGAAGTATTTCAGAATTTAGCAATTGGTATTCTCAAGGAGCTGCAAACAACTCATCTGGTAACATTGGTTTTACTGTAAATGGTTTTGCTAACTTAATAGAAGAAAAGTTTTTCTGGAGAAACAGCCTTAACGTGAATTTAGGTTGGGTAAAATTAGACAACAAAGACATTTCTACAGATAGTGATAGTTTTGATTCTACAACAGATGTATTTAACATTTCTTCTTTATACGGAAGAAATATTGCTAAAAACTTAGCAGTATCTGGATTAGCAGAATACAGAACTACACTTTTAGATAACTTTAATGATCCTGGATATTTAGATGTTGGTGTTGGTTTAACATGGACACCAATTCAAAACTTAGTTGTAGTAGTACACCCTTTAAACTACAATTTTGTTTTTGCTGAAAATGACGCTATTTTCCAATCGTCTTTAGGTGCTAAAATAGTAGCAGACTATACACGTCAATTTGGAGCAATTAGCTTTAAATCTAACTTATCTTCATTCCAAAGTTATGAAAGTGGTGATTTATCAAACACAACTTGGACCAACAGTTTTGGATATACATTATGGAAAATGATTGGAGTTGGTTTTGACTTTGGCTTAAGAAGCAACAGACAAGAAGCAGCTAACTTTCAAAATGTTTTATTACCTGCAGCAGATAACAAATTACAGTCATACTGGTTATTTGGTTTAAACTATAGCCTATAATTAAAACTAGTAATTTTAATACTAAAAAAAACGCTTCCAGAAAAGGAAGCGTTTTTTACGTTAAAGATTATTCATCTATTTCACTATGGAAGAAATCAAAAGTGTCAAGCAATTGAATGGTTTGTTTATACTACTCGTTGATAGCTAGAAAAAAAGTCTGACTCACTCACTTTTGATATTATAAACAATGGGTAACGTCAAAATTTTATCATTCTTCTCCCATATTGTCGTAGTCGTAATCTGGATACAAAAAATGGTTATAGGGAAAACGCTTTACATGTATTTCTCTGACCTCATTGTATATACGTTTTTTAAAATCTTCTAGATTCTTTTTATTTAATGCCGAAATAAATAAAACGTTATCACCAATCTTATTCATCCATGTTTTTTTCCATTCTTCTAAAGAGTAATGCACTTCGGTACGTGGTACAATTAAATCGGTAGGATCAAAAGGTTCTGCTTTATAAGCATCAATTTTATTAAACACCATAATTATAGGTTTGTCTGCGCTATTAATTTCGCCAAGCGTTTTCTCTACAGAAGCAATATGGTCTTCAAAATTTGGATGCGATATATCTACAACGTGCAGTAACAAATCGGCTTCTCTAACCTCATCTAATGTGCTTTTAAAACTCTCTACCAGTTGTGTTGGTAGTTTTCTAATAAATCCAACAGTATCGGTTAACAAGAACGGTAAATTCTGAATAACTACTTTTCTAACGGTTGTGTCTAAGGTTGCAAACAATTTGTTTTCGGCAAAAACAGCACTTTTACTAACAGTATTCATTAGTGTAGACTTACCAACATTGGTATAACCTACAAGCGCAACACGTACCATTTTACCTCTATTACCACGTTGTACAGACATTTGCTTGTCTATAGTCTTAATTTTAGCTTTAAGTAACGTTATTTTATCGCGTACAATACGTCTATCGGTTTCAATCTCTGTTTCTCCTGGTCCACGCATACCTATTCCTCCTTTTTGACGCTCAAGGTGTGTCCACATTCCTCTAAGTCTTGGTAATAAGTATTGACATTGCGCTAATTCTACTTGTGTTCTAGCAGAGCTTGTTTGGGCACGTTGTGCAAATATATCTAGGATTAAATTGGTACGATCTAATACTTTTACGTTAAGTAGTAAACTTATGTTACGCTCTTGAGAGGCAGATAACTCGTCATCAAAAATAGCAGTCACAATATCATTATCTACTATATATTGTCTAACTTCTTCCATCTTACCACTTCCTAAAAAAGTCTTAGGATTTGGCATTTCCATTTTTTGAGTAAAGCGCTTTTTTACTTCACCTCCTGCAGTATAGGTTAAAAATTCTAGCTCGTCTAAATACTCTTTAGATTTTACTTCGTCTTGATCTTTTGTAATTACACCTATTAAAACAGTCTTTTCTAACGCTTTTTCTTTTTTTTCTATCATATAACTTAATATACCACAAAGTTACGTAATTGTAACGGTTATAAATTTGTATTTTAGACCTCTAAACTAAAAATTATTGAGGTTCAATTTATTTAAATCTAAACAAAATAAGCAGTGCGTTGCCTTTTATAATATCGAAAACTTATTTGATATTTATGATGACACGCTTAAACATGACTCAGACTTTTTACCTACTGCAGATAAACGCTGGACTTTAAAACGTTATAAAAATAAATTAAGGAAAATTGGTTTTGCCATTTCTAATATTGGAAGAAAAGAAACAAATGCACATCCAGCAATTATTGGACTTGCTGAGATAGAAAATGAAGCTGTACTTAACGATTTAATTGGATCTAAGCATTTAGCCGAATATCCTTATAGTTACATACATTATGATAGTAAGGATGAACGTGGAATTGATGTTGCATTACTTTATGACAACAAAAAATTTAAGGTTTTACATTCTGAAATTTTTGAGTTTTCGTTTCATGAAGATGATGACATAGACCACACCAGAGATATTTTGTGGGTTAAAGGTTTGTTTTTAGATGAAGAAATTAACTTTATAGTCAACCATTGGCCATCTAGAAGAACCGGAAATGACGAAACCGAGCACAAACGCAAAGTTGCTGCTACACATGTAGAAATGGTTATTACAAAAATTAAAGCCGACAAACCAAATGCTAAAGTAATAATAATGGGCGATTTTAATGATGACCCATCAAATGAAAGTGTAAAGCAGTTAGTTAATGGTCAGGGTTTAGTTAACCCAATGGAAACTTTAATATCTATTGATAGAGGAACTACTGTCTATCAAGGTAAATGGAACCTGTTTGACCAAATTATTATTACACCTAATTTTTTTGAACGTAAATCTAAAAGTTTACGTTATGTAAAAGCAGATATTTATGATGCTGATTTTTTAAAACAAACAGATGGTAAATATAAAGGTACGCCTTATCGTACTTACGTTGGAAAACGCTATAAAGGAGGTTATAGCGATCATTTTCCTGTATATATTATTTTGAATAAAAAATGATAAAAAAAGTTTGTGACTTTGTAGTTACAATCAAATTTAAACTAAAAAAATTAATTTGTAACAATGCTCGCTATTTTGTCTAAAAGTATTTTTTTATCTATTGGTTTATTTAAAAAATAATCAAATTCACTTTCTTCTAATTTCTTTTTTTCTAATACATCTATTACAGCTGAAAAGGCTATAATTTTTATTTCAGGAAACTGGCTTTTAATAATTTTTGCGGCATGAAAACCATCAACAACAGGCATCATTATATCCATCAAAACAAGGTCTACTTTTTTTGTTTTACAAAAATTTATAGCCTCTAGACCATTACATGCTGTAAAACATTTATAGCCTTCTTTATAAAGAATGTTATTAATAAGAAGTTGATTAACCTTACAATCTTCAACTATTAGTAATTTTATTTTCTTTTCTCTACGTTTAGTTTTGATAAGTTCTTTTGTAACTAATTTAAAAGGAATATCAAAAGATAAGGTTTTAAATGGTTTATCAATTTCTGTAAGTAACTTACCACCAAATTGATTAATACTATTTTTTATAATTCTTAAATTGAAGTTTAAATAAGCATTTTCATTATTAAGGTGAAATAAACTTGATGAAAATAGATTTTTTTTATCTTCTAAATTGACTCCTTTTTTTGAATCTATAAATGAAAAATTAATAGTTGTAAAATCATTATCTTTTTTTACTAGCTTAATAACAATTTCTATTAAGCCATTTTTAGTATACGAGCAAATATTAGTTATTGAGAAATTTATAAGCTCTCTCAATAATTTTTCATTTCCGTAAAGTTCTAATGCATTTTTAGTTTTATTTGTGAGTATAATTGAATTTTTACTGGTATTTAAAGTATTGGAAAAAATACATTTTTTTATCAATTTATCCAGCGTAAAATTATCATTACTTTCCTCTTTATCGCTAATATTTTTATTATCTAAATTGGGTAAAGTATTAGACAACTTAACTATATTGTCTATAACCGCAGATAGCTGATTACTAGATTCTTCTATTAATTTTAAATTTTTAACAACATAACCATCCAACTCTTCTTCGTCAGAAAGTACAGTTAATGAATTGTTTATTGTTTGTAATGGTGTTCTAAACTGATGCGCTATAACTTGAAGTATACTCATTTCTGTTTTTTTTATAAAACTAAAACATAATAAGACTTTAAAAACTATTATTTTTTTACAGTAATAAAATTAAAAATTATAGGTTACAACTATCAAATTTACTATAACTTCGTACGCAGTTCATCAAACAATATCATTAGTGTCGCACGCCAAAAACAGAATTATAGTAATAGAGGATAACGAAATGTTATTAGATTCTTATGAGTACTATATTAACTCTTTTGAAGATTTTACTTTAAAAGGCTTATACACAAATATCAATGATGCATTAAAGGAATATGAGACTATATATCCAGACATTATAATTAGTGATATATCCTTACCTGGTGGATTAAATGGTATAGAAGCAATAAAGACGTTTAAAAATTTAGATAACGCTGTTAAAATAATACTTATCAGTGTTCATGATGATGTTGATAGGATTTTAAACTCTATAGAAAATAAAGCCGATGGGTATTTAACAAAACCTATTACAAAAAACAAGTTACTGGATGCTTTACAAGCATTAAATAGAGGTGGTTCACCATTGTCTCCAAATGTATCAAAACTGGTTATGACTATTTTACGTCAAAAACAACAAAAAAACTTATTTGATAAAGACTTGTTTTCTGAAAGAGAAATAGAAATCCTGTCTTTATTTACAGAAGGATATACCTATAACAACATAGCCGAGTCTTTATTTATATCTCACAGCACTGTTAATTTTCATATACAAAACATATATGATAAGTTAAATGTTAGAAGTAAATCGGATGCCCTTAAGAAGCTTAAAAGCTTTAAAGGTTAAGTATGTTAAAAATAACCTTATCAAATATTGATAGTTGGTGGTTTTTAAAAACGGTTAAAGATTTTATATTAGCCCTTTAAAGTCAATTTTACAGACTTGATTTTCGTCCTCATAAAAGCTAGTTTTAAACTTTATAGATTGCATTCTCTTTTTAATTTTTTCTAAAAATACAGTTTGGCAAAATGAGTTTTGCTTGCAGGAATTTGTATTAATTTTTATTACAATCTCAATCCCTCTTTGTTGTAAATTAAATTCGGCTTTTAGATATCCAGATTCTAAGTGGCTTTTATGTAATAACTCTCTAAACACTAATAAAATCTGTTTACTAGTTACCTCTGATATAACTAGATTCTCATCATAAGTGTAACAAAAACTCGAATTTTCAGACAATTCATGACAAGAAACCCTATTAAAAATAGTGTTAATTCTTTCTAATAATTTAACTACTGTATTATTGTCTTGATTTTTAGACCATAATAAATCTTTAATATTATTAACAAGACTGACTAAAGTATTGTCTATTTCCAAAAGGTTTTTTATAAAACCTGCATCTATAGTTTCATCTTTATCTTTTATTCTATCTTTTATAATATCTATTGACGTAATAAGACTTGAAAATCTGTTACCAAAATTATCATGTAAATCTGAAGCTATAGAATATTCTATAGCATTCATCTTTTTTTTTATTATTTGTTGCCTCTCTAAATTAAACTTTACTTCAATCATTGCTTTACGAAGCCTTGTATTATTATAAAAAAATATTAGAGCGCCTATTAATAAAGCAATTGTTAGCAGGTATAACAATTTATCTATTCGTTGTTTTTGGTTTAGCTCTAAAGTCATTTTTTTTTGACCTAAAGTTAATTGTTCTTCTAATTTAATTAATTGTGTATAAGACTCGTTAATCCTCATTTTTTTGTTTAGGCTATCATTATGTTTTAATGCTAAATCACCATATCTTAGTCCTTCTTTAGTTACACCTAATTTAATGTAAACATCACTTAACAACTTGTAGCTTTCGGTTAAATAGATCTTATTAAGATGTGCTTTTGATACATTGTAGCTTTCTATAGCATTAGTAAGTGCAGAGTCTAACTTACTTTGTTTTAAATATATATATGTTTTTAAATTGTAGGATTTAATTAGGCTAACTATAGGTCTATTACAATCTTTTTTTTGCAGCGCTATACTTTTATTTAAATTTTCTATTGCTAACTCTTGAAAATTTAAATGATAATATATCCTTCCTGATAGCAGATAAGAATCTACTAAGCTTAATGAGTCTTTTTTTTCAATTATTAACGCTCTAGCTTTGTTTGCATATTTTATAGCATTGTCGGTATCTTTTAATCTTAAATGAGATAACGCAACAGTATGGTAGACACTTACACTAGGTTCGCAAATTTCTAATGCTTCAATTTGATTAAAAACCCTAATAACCTGTTCATTATCATTAAATCTATCATAGATGCTACTCATCTTTGATAAAATAGTGCATATTTTATCGTACGCTTTTAGTTTGTAACCAATTTCAATTCCTCTTTTTAGATGACCAATAGCATTTAAATTATCATTCAAATAAAAGTAACAATCTGCTAAATGGATGTTTGCTTCTAATGCAGTTTCTTGATCTTCTGTAGCTGTAAATCCCTCTATGACTTTATCAAAGTAGGGTATCGCTTTTTCATATTGATAGGTTAAAAAATAGTACCTACCATAATTTATATTTGCTAAGTTTTTACCTTTTTTATAGTTACAAGACTGAGCTGTTTTCTCTATTTTTTTAGCATATAATAAAACAGAGTCCGTTTTATTATGACTATAGCTTATGGCAATCGCATTTAGAATACTAATTCTTTGTTTAGTAACTCTTGTATTATTAAATGCGTGTTGCAGACTATCTATGTATTTGTCTTGCTGTGAAAAAACATTAGAAGTAATAAAAATTAAAAACAGTGTGAAAACCAATTTTTTATTTCTTAAACTACCTAATGGCAAAAAGTAATTAATCGTTTTTTTTGCATTGGTAATAGAAGTAGAAAAAACAGTTCTCTTTTTAGTAATCAAACTGAGTATATATATGCAAATACAACTATTTATAAACATAATACTAGTTTTGGCTTTTTTTATCAATATTTAATGCTAATAAGGAACCATAAATTGAAATACTAGTCCCTTTATCTATTTCTGATAAAAAATCTATATTAAATCCTAAAGTTTCCACCCTATTTTTAATATTAATTAATCCATTTTTATGATTTATTTTTCTGATATCAAAACCCTTACCTAAATCTTTTAGGTTTATTTTTAGTAAATTATCCTTTATTGTAATAGAAATAACGAGTTTATTCACATTAGCATGCTTCTCAAAATTATTAATAATCTCTTTTATGGTATACAGTATTTGTTTAATTTTTAATGTGTGCACTCTATACTCTTTGTCTTGATTTGTTATAAGGTCAATCTGCTTTTCTGTTTTTTTATTAAAATTCTCAACTACTTGTTTAACCTTTTCTATTAATGTTGTAAAACGATCGTTTTCTCCGTTAGATACCCAAAATAAGTCCTTGGTATCATTTATAAGTAAATTAATATTGTTTTTTAAATTTAATGAGTGTTTTGCTAGAATCACATCTTCTTCCTTGGTATGATTGTCTAGCATATCGCTTAAGACGTCATAAGATTTTTCAATATATGAAATCTTATCACTAAATGTTTCTTCAAGTCCAGAAGCATTAGCTCTTTCTATTTCTCTCATTTTACTTTCTAATTCTAATCTTTCCTGTAAAGTAATTTCTACTTTATTTTTTGCGCGTGTTAGTTTTCTATTTGAATAATAGAAAATAGAAATAAGTATTAAAATAATGATTATAATAGAGGAAAAAACCCAAATCTTGTTATTAAATTTAGCTAATTGAATGTCGTTATCTTTTTCTTCTTGTATAAGATATTGTTTTTTTAGTATTAGTTTCTGATTCCTTTTATCTTGATTATTAATACTTGTAATACTATCTCCATATTGTATAGATATGTTTAAATATTTAAGGGCTTCTTTTTCTTTGTTTTCAGATTTGTATATATCAAACAGTAGCTTTGCAGTTTTATAAATGTGGTCATTAATATTGGTTTCTTTTGCTAATACATAACTTTTTTCAGCTTTTAAAATGGCAGAATCTATGTCGTTTTTTTTAAATTGAATAGTGGCTGCATTTTTTAATAGTGCAATCTCAACTTCTTTATTTATAGATAGGTTTTTTTTGTAAATATCAATTCCTTGATTAAAATATTTTAACGCTACATCTATACTGTCTAAACCTTTATAGATCTCTCCATAGTTTAAACTCATGTATCCAATTTCTTCATAGTCATTAGCATTAATATTAATTAATGAATCCAGTTTTTTCGCATAAAACAAAGCTTCATTATATGCTTTCATTTTTTTATAATTGGTTTGTAAGATATCATAAACATGATAAGTATTAGTACAATTCGAAGTTGCATCATATTGCTTTATATATTCTATTGATTTTTCATAATTACCAATTTTAGAATAAATATTAGCCATATTACTTAGTCCTCTACAGATCTGTTTATCATAGCCAATTTTTTCAGCTATTTCAAGAGACATCTTCAAATTCTCTATAGCTTTATAAAATTTACTTGTTTTATAATAACAACCTGCTAAATTATTATACCCATTTGTAGCTTCTTTTTTATCACCGAGAGTCAAACAACCCTCAATTTGTTTGGAGAAATATGAGATAGCTAGATTATAATCAGAGGTATTAAAATAATACATACCAATATGGTAATAAGCTATGTTTTTACCTTTTTCGAAATTTTCTTTTTTAGATAATTTTTCTATCTTTTTTGCATAATGTAAAATAGAATCTACATTGTTTCTATTGTATTTTAAAGATATCTGTTCCCATAACAATATCTTTTTAATATTATTAGTTTCTATTTTAGCTAGGTTTTTTAAACTATCTAAGGGCTTACTTTCTTGTGCTTCAATATTTAAAGAAAAGAAAAGTATAGATGATAATACTACTGACTTAATTAGTGATATTAATCCTTTTAATTGCATGTAATATTATTTTGTAAAAAACTTAAGGTTTTTATACATATCATTGTCTTTAATATGCTTCAGTTTACCTAGAGCAATAAAAATAACGTTTTAAAATAAATGAAAACTATTAAAAAAGTATAGTTTTTAAAATTGGAGTAAAACTCAGCTTATAAAATTATTATCATAAAAACAGAACAAAACAAAATTAGGTATATTCTCTAAAATGCATTGAAGTTGTATTAGAAAAAAAGAATAAACATTTAAAAGTTTTAAAGCATTAAAAAGGCAGATTCGTTGAATCTGCCTTTTTATGTTTTATGATGTTATACCAATTATAGTTCATAATTGGTTTTATTTCCCTAGCATCAATAACTCATTACACACTACTTCTGTTATGTAGCGTTTCATACCATCTTTGTCTTCCCAAGTTCTAGTGGTTAGCTTCCCTTCTAGTGCAACCTCTTTTCCTTTGATTACATATTTTTCTATAATATCTGCGGTTTTACCCCAAGCCACAATATTGTGCCAATCTGTTTTGGTTTGTTTTGTTCCATTAGCATCTTTGTAACTTTCATTAGTTGCCAATGAAAATTTTGCTAACTTTTTTCCTGATTCTAAATTGATGATTTCTGGATCTTGTCCTAAGTTTCCAATTAACTGTACTTTATTTCTTAACGTATTCATAAGATAAGGTTTTTATTATATCAAATTTCATTAGTTCCATTTGACACTGCAAACATAAAACCGCATCCAAATTTTAGTCGGTAGTTACGCACTTAATGTCGGTTGTAAACGTTTGTTGTCGTTTGTAAATAGATAATTTGTATATTGCACTAAATGCTATTAAGATGAAAAACCTTATAATCATTGTTTTTTTATAGTTTTTACAAGTTGTAAAGCACAAACCAATACCTTAAAATTTGAAGAAGGTATGACGTCTCCAAAAGCCGATTTATCTCAAGTCGCATGGATAGAAGGTCACTATAAAGGAGAAGCTTTTGGTGGCATTACAGAAGAAATTTGGAGTCCTCCTCTTGGCGATTCTATGATGTTTAGTTTTAAATTAGTGAGTGACGATAAAGTTGTTTTTTACGAACTTGGTGGTATTAGAGAAGTAGACGACACGCTTATTTTTAAGTTAAAACATTTTGGAAACGACTTTAAAGGTTGGGAAGAAAAAGATGAAACCATTGATGCAAGATTGATTAAAATAGAAGACAATCGCGTGTATTTTGATCAGTTTAATTTTGAAAAAATAAATGATTCTGAACTAAACATTTACGTGGTTATTGATGAAAATGGTAAAACCGAAGAGGTTAAATTTAACTACAAAAAACAATAATGACTTTTAATATAGAAACCAAAAGGTTACTACTTCGCGAGCTTAGAAATACAGATTTAGATGGTATGTTTGAGCTAGATTCTAACCCAAACGTCCACAGATATTTGGGTAATAAACCCATAAAAACTAAAGTCGAAGCACAAAAAATATTAGATAGCGTCAAACAACAATATGCAGAGCGTGGTATTGGTAGGTTTGCAGTAATAGAAAAAGCATCTGGTGACTTTATTGGTTGGTCTGGTTTAAGACTAAATACCGAATATAACATGAATGGTTTTACAAAATATTACGACGTTGGTTATAGATTAATTGAGCGTTTTTGGGGTAAAGGTTATGCTACCGAATCTGGTAAAGCTGCTATAGAATATGCCTTTAATGTAATGAAACTACCAGAATTGTATGCAACGACTGAGATGGGTAATCAAGCCTCACACAATGCATTGCTTAAAATAGGATTACACTACGTCAATGATTTTTATTTTGAACAAGAACAATTAGACTTACGTTGGTATAAAATTGAAAATAAATAGATTATGACAAAAACTTGCCCAGAATGTGGAGATAAAATTGTTGGTAGAATAGATAAAAAATTCTGTAGTGATGGTTGCAGAAATGCGCACAACAACAAAGTAAACAAAGACGGAAAAAACTTAATCCGGAACATTAATAACCGTTTACGTAAAAATTGGCGCATTTTAGAAAGCCTTAATCCTGACCAAAAAACCAAGACTACTAAAACGAAGTTAGAAGCAAAAGGTTTCGATTTTAATTATTTTACCAGTATTTATACGACCAAAGTTGGTACCATTTATTATTTTGTTTACGACCAAGGCTTCTTACCTTTGGATAACGATTTCTACGCACTTGTAAAACGCCAATAATACTATGAAATACGTTTACTTAATTCTTATACTTTTCAGCTTTAGCTGTAACAATAAACCAGACAATACTAATGTTTCTATTACAGATGAAGTAGAAGTTGTTCCAATTCCGCTTGACGGAAAAAAAGCCAATTATTTATAT
>JALZUT010000090.1 GCA_023300575.1 Olleya sp. | reverse complement strand
TAAATTGATTTTTCATGAGTTTAAATATATTTTTTCAAATCTAATAAGTGATTTACTTTTTTAATTTCTGGTGCTAAATCTGTTTTGTGATAATTAAAACAAATGGCATCTAAACCAATGTTTAAAGCACCTTGTATATCGGCTTCATAACTATCACCAATCATTATACTATTTTCTATGTTTGCATTTGCAGACTTTAAAGCAAAATTAAATATTTTAGGATCTGGTTTTTTAACTCCAACCATTTCAGAATTTGTTACAGTTTCAAAATAATCTAATAAATTAGATTTTTTCATCTTATTGTGTTGCGCTTCTTCAAATCCGTTTGTTATGATGTGTAATTTATATTTTGGCTTTAAATAATCAAGCAAATCAAAAGTACCATCAAACAAATAGTTTTGATTGGTTAAATTAAGTATATAATCTTTAGAAAGCAACTCTATTAAATCATCTTCTACTTTATAATTAAGTGCTGCAAAAGTATCTTTTAATCTACCATAACGTAAATTGGCTTTAGTAACTTTTGCTTCTCTGTAGAGCTTCCAATATTTCAAATTAATAGGTTGGTAACTATGTAAAAAATCTTCTAATTTAATATTGACTTGATGTTTTTTAAAGATCAAATCAAATGTCAATCCCGAGTTTTTATCAAAATCCCAAAGTGTGTGGTCTAAATCAAAAAAAATATGCTCAAGTTTATTCATTTTTAGAGTCTAAAATTATATTAAATAATGTTTTAAAATGTGCCCAACGTTGCAAAGTACTAAAAGTATAATTATGAAACACAGGAACAAAAGTACCATTAACTTTTTTAACACTATTGATTAACTTTTTTAGCATTTCTTCTTTATCTAATAAAGATTTAAACTTCAAAAAAGCAAAGTCTAAAGCTTGAAAAGGCACTATCTTTAGTGGTGTTTGGACTTCAAAATCTAAATCGTAAAATAAAAAAGGTGTACACGTTCCGGCTCTAAAGCCTAAATGATTAACATAGCCCATTGTATAGTCTTCTGGTATTTCTAACTCTACCAAATTACGATAAGATTCGGGTAGATTTACTTTAGAAAAAGACTGTCTTGACCCTATAACATTGGTGTTAATTATAGCTTCCATCCTACTCTTCTCTACTTTTAATTTTTCTATATTACTTAAAGCAAAGAAAGAACTTTTTACCCCAACATTACAGTAATCTGCTACATGTTTAATTAAGGACACAAATTTTTGTTTTTGACTATTTATGTTTTTATCATAGGTCGAAAAATCACCAATTAAAAAGAAAAAAACAAACTTAAATTTTGCTTTTCTTTGTTTATTAATAATGTATTTATAAGTATCAAATGGATCGCGTTTAAACCCTAAAACAACAGAATACCTGGTATATAAACGTTTAAATTTAAACCCAAAAACATCTTTAAAAGTACCACCTATAGTACGCATAATACCTTTTAATCTAAACTCGTAAGCAACAGGCACATCAATAACTGGCAACACATTATAAGCTCTTTTTGGAAACTGAAAATCCGGATATTGTTGTTGTAAAAATGCTCTAAATTTATAAGCCCAAATATCTACAACGGGTTGCTCTAAAAACTGATTTTTAAAAGCAATACTTTCTTCTGCAGTAAAGCGTCCATAACTATCTTTTACATGTGGAAGATACTCTTCATAACGACTAATAAGGTAAAATGTTGCTGCAAAAATATCAAAAGGTAAGGCGCTTTTTTCGCCAGTATTGAAAAAACATTTAGTGTTCTCCCATTGTAATACATTTATATCCAAATCGGATAAGCCTTGTTCAAAAAGCAGCTCGTTACTACGTACAAAAACCTCATTACTTAATGGTTGCCTAGTATAAGACATCTTTAGACTATCATGTGCTATAAACTCTTCAATAACAGTTGTAAAACTTACAGGAAAACCCAAAATACGAGTGCAAATTTGTTTAAAAACATATTTGACTCTAGGTGTTATTTTGTGGGTGTAAACTAAAAGCATAGACTATTGTAAATTCTAAAGCTTAAAAGTACCAAATTCCAAACCTTTACTCAACTTTTATTAACTCTTTTGGTATTTTGTTTTTTAAATTTAAGATTTTTACAAAAGTGATTCATCTGCAAAACTTAAATACGCGTTTTCTGTGATAATTAAATGATCTAGAACTTTAATATCTAAACTTTGTGCAGCTAATTTTAATTTTAAGGTAATGTCTTTGTCTGCTTGACTAGGTTTTAAAGTACCTGATGGATGATTATGTGCTAAAATTAGGGCAACTGCACCAACCTCTAAAGCGGTTTTTAGTACCAAACGTGTGTCTACTAAAGTACCCGTAATACCGCCTTTACTTAATTGGTTTTTATGGATCACTTTATTAGAGTTATTAAGATACACAATCCAAAACTCTTCATGTGGTAACTCTCCAATAATAGGCTGCATCAACTCGAATACAGATTTACTAGACATGATTTTTAAGCGTTCTAAAGCCTCTTCGCCTCTACGTCGTCTTCCTAATTCTAAAGCTGCAATAATGCTAATTGCTTTAGCCTCTCCAATACCTTTAAACTGGGTTAGTTGTTTGATGGTTAGTTTACCTAAATCGCTTAAATTATTATTTGTAGATGCTAAAATACGTTGGCATAAGGCTACAGCACTTTCTTGTCGATTACCAGAACCTATTAAAATAGCGACCAATTCGGCATCACTCAAAGCTGATTTTCCTTTGTTTAATAACTTTTCGCGAGGTTGATCGTCCTGAGACCAATTTTTAATTGAAAATGAAGTATTTTTATCAGACATTTTATAAAGCTACATATTTTTTTAATACCATATATTATGAAACTTCCATTACAAAATTTTAATACGCAAGAACATTAATATGTGTAAGCAAAATATGACTTATAAAAAACAAATAATTAAATACATGAAATCTATATTTGAAACAGAAGCTTACAACGAAATTAAAACGAGATTCGAAAATCTTTCTGAAAACGCACAACCAAATTGGGGAAAAATGACAGTTGCCCAAATGGCTAATCACTGTCAAGTACCACTTAACGTTGCTTTACAAAAAGAGGATTATGGATTAAAACCCAACTGGTTGATTAATTTGTTATTTAAAAAATCGATGTATAGCGACAAACTATGGAAGCAGAATATGCCTACAGCAAAAGCGTTTAAGATTACAGAAGACAAAGATTTTAATTTAGAAAAGCTAGTGTTAGTCTCTTTAGTTGACGAGTTACACCAACAAAAAGAAAAAGAAAACTGGCACAACCATCCTGCTTTTGGAAAGCTAACACAAGAACAATGGGGAAAAATGCAATACAAGCATTTAGATCATCATTTTAGACAATTTGGAGTGTAATGATTTCAAAGTACGAATTAAGATTTTTTTGATTGTACTTGTATTTCTAATAGTATCCATTTGTAATACATAATTCTTAATTCAATTGTATCCACCAAAACATCATCAAGATAACAATCTTAATCACTTAATTGAGGTTATAAAAACTTACCCTTTAGCTACGCTAATTTCTGTAAAAGACAATACACCTTTAGTAACACACTTACCTCTTATTTATCGTGAAGCAGATGGTAAATTAATTGGGCATGTAGACATTAATAATCCTCAAGCAAAGTTATTAAAAGACCAGAGCGAGATTACTATTATCTTTTATGGACCACAATGTTACATATCGCCAAGTATTTATACCTCAACACAATTACCTACTTGGAATTACATTCGCGTACATCTAACAGGAACAGTAAAAGCTATAAAAGATCCTGAGTCTATTAAATTATCTATCGTAGAAATGACTAAATTTTTAGAACAACCAGATGATAAATACAAGTTAAATCTTGATAACCCAAGAATGCATGGTTTAATTAATTATATAGCTGGTTTTGAAATTGAAATAAACAGTTGGGAAGGTAAATTTAAACTCTCTCAAGATAAAAAACCAAAAGATACAGAAAATGCTAGAACTGAGTTGTTACGAGCTAACCAAGAAAGCATAAAAACATTTTTAGATAACATTTTTTTGTAACTTTATAATGCAATACACTACAAATAAACAAATCACACTTATCACACTTATCACA
>JALZUT010000089.1 GCA_023300575.1 Olleya sp. | reverse complement strand
ATACTAATTACAGCATACTATACAGTATACATCTTATCACGTAATTCTTTAATTTTCTTGTCTTGCATATAATCATCAAAAGTAGTATATCTATCAATAACACCTGTTGGAGTTAGCTCTACTACTCTATTAGCAACGGTTTGTGCAAACTCATGATCATGAGTGGTAAACATCATTGAGCCTTTAAAGTTTTTAAGCGAGTTGTTAAATGCTGTAATACTTTCTAGATCTAAGTGATTGGTAGGCTCGTCTAATTGTAAGACGTTTGCTCTTGTCATCATCATTCTAGATAACATACAACGTACTTTTTCTCCTCCAGATAATACATTACACATTTTTAATGCTTCTTCTCCACTAAAAATCATCTTACCAAGAAAACCTCTAATGTTTACTTCTTCACGTTCTTCTTCTGTTTGAGCCCATTGACGTAACCAATCTACTAGATTCAGATCTTTACTTTCAAAAAACTTACTATTATCTAATGGTAAGTAAGACTGTGTAGTTGTAACTCCCCAATCAAAACGTCCAGCATCCGCTTTTAAATTGTTGTTTAATATTTCATAAAATGCAGTTGTTGCTCTAGAGTCTCTAGAAAACACCACAACCTTATCTCCTTTTTGAAGGTTTAAATCTATGTTTTTAAATAAGACTTCACCATCTAAAGAAGAGGTTAAACCTTCTATGTTTAAAATCTGGTCACCTGCTTCTCTATCGCGTTCAAAAATAATAGCTGGATAACGACGACTTGTACGTCTAATATCTTCAATATTAAGCTTGTCAATCATTTTCTTTCTACTAGTTGCTTGTTTGCTTTTTGCAACGTTAGCAGAAAAACGACGTATAAATTCTTCTAATTCTTTCTTCTTCTCTTCTGCTTTCTTATTTTGCTGTGCGTGTTGTCTAGCCGCTAATTGGGATGACTCGTACCAAAATGTATAGTTACCAGAAAAATGGTTGATTTTACCAAAATCTATATCACTAATATGTGTACAAACTGCATCTAAAAAGTGTCTATCGTGAGAGACTACAATGACACAGCTATCATAATTAGCTAAAAAGTGTTCTAACCAAGCAATGGTTTCGTAATCTAAATCATTGGTAGGCTCATCCATAATTAGCACATCAGGATTTCCAAAAAGCGCTTGTGCTAATAACACACGTACTTTTTGTTTACCATCTAAATCTGCCATTAACGTATAATGATGGTCCTCTTTTATTCCAAGGTTAGATAACATTGCAGCAGCTTCGCTATCTGCATTCCATCCATTCATTTCTTCAAACGTTACTTGAAGCTCTCCTATTTTCTCTGCATTTTCATCTGTATAATCTGCGTACAATGCATCAATTTCGGCCTTGATTTTATAAAGTGGTTTGTTTCCTTTTAAAACAGTTTCTAGAACTGTATCTTCATCATGCCTATTGTGGTCTTGTGTTAAAACCGACATACGTTTTCCTGCTTCCAAATGTACTTGACCAGAAGTTGGCTCAATTTCGTCAGAGATAATTTTTAAAAACGTTGATTTACCAGCTCCATTGGCGCCAATAATTCCGTAGCAGTTTCCATTATTAAATGTGGTACTAACCTCGTCAAAAAGCACGCGCTTACCGAACTGAACTGATAGATTTGATACTGATAACATGTCCTAGATTTTAATTTTGTGCAAAAGTAGAAAATAAAGCTGAAATACCTTGCATACATTGTATTATAATAAGATTTAACAACGCCTTAACATTAGAACTCTATTACAAAACATATTTTTGTTTTGAACAAATTTTAATATCACTTAAAGAGCTACATGTCTGTAAAACACTTTACCTATTTAATTTGCGCTGTTTGCTTGATGTGTTCTTGTAAAAAAGAAAGCGACAGAATAAGCGATGGTAGTGCTTTTTTTGGAGGCGAAATTATTAATCCAAGCTCTGATCACATCATAATTTACAAGTCTTCTAAAATTTTAGACACGGTCTATTTAGACAAAAACAACCGTTTTAACTATACGTTTAAAGATTTTGAACCTGGTCTTTATAATTTTTATGATGAAAAAGAATCTCAAGTTTTTCTAATACATCCAAACGATAGTATTATGATTAGACTAAATACTATTGATTTTGATGAGTCATTAGTATTTAATGGTATAGGTGAAAAAGAAAACAATTATTTAATTAATTTGTTTTTAGAAACCGAAAAGCAAGAACAACAAATTTTAGAAATAAGCCAATTAGAGCCTTTACAATTTGAAAAAAAATTATCTGAAATTAGAAGTGCAAAATTAGAGAAACTAAAAGCTTTTAACACAAGACACGAAGCTACTAATTTGTTTAACAACTTTGCTGAAGCTAGTATCAATTACAATTACTATTATGGTAAAGAAGCGTATCCATTTATAAACCATAGTAAAAACGAAAACGAAGTTTTTAAAAGCCTTTCCGAAGATTTTTTTGATTTTAGAGACGAAATTGATTACAATAATAACACCTTAAAAGACTTTAGGCCTTATGTCTCTTTTTTAAGATTTCACTTTAATAATATTGCGCTACAAGAGCATTTTAAACATTCTAAAGAAAATAGATATAACAAAAAATCTTTAGACTATAATCTTGATAAATTAAGATTGATTGGCGATAAAGTAACCGATACTTTTATTAAAAATCGTTTGTTACATTATAACATGATAAAGTTTATTAATGCGTCTACAAGCGTTGGTGATTTTGAAGCACTTTTAGAGTCTTTTAAAAACAAAAGCACTAATAATAGACAAAAGAAAAACGCAACTAAGTTAGTAGAATCATATAAACGTTTAAAACCAGGACATTTTATACCAAATGTTTTAGTCATTAATAAAGATGACAAAACGTTACACATAGAAGAGGTGATTAAAAACCCAAGTATTATTTATTTTTGGGACACCAGAGATCGTTATCATTTAAAAGTATCTCATGAGCGTGCAAAAGTATTACATAAAAAATACCCTGAATTTAATTTTATTGCTATCTGCGTTAATGAATTAAGTAGTAGACAGCAAGCAGATGTCTTGCAACGTAATCATTTAAGTTGGGTAAACGAATATCATTTTGAAAATCCAGAAAAAGCTAAAAAACTACTATCAATAAGACCAATAAGTAAAGTTTTTGTGGTCGATAGACATGCTAAAATTGTAAACCCTAAAGGTAATATGTTTGACATATCTATAGAGCATGATATGTTAGGTTTACTAAACAAATAGATTAAATCAATTAGTTATAACACATAAAAAAAGCCTCTATTGAGGCTTTTTTTTTATTATTCTATATGCTTTCTGTATTGTTTTATACCAATACAACTTATATAATTGGTATTACTCTTTAT
>JALZUT010000088.1 GCA_023300575.1 Olleya sp. | reverse complement strand
ACTACTTTTGCACCTCTGTCGTGACCATCTTGTCCCATTTTGGCAATCATAATACGTGGACGTCGTCCATCTTGTTCTGCAAATTGGTCTGCTAGTTCTTTTGCTTTAGCAAAAGATTTATCGTCTTTAATTTCTTTACTATACACGCCAGAAAAGGATTTAATTTGTGCTTTATAACGTCCAAAAACAGCTTCTAAAGCGTCACTAATTTCGCCTAAAGTTGCACGTTCTTTTGCTGCTATTACTGCTAAAGATAACAAGTTTTCTTGACCTGTTTTTGCAGCTTCAGTTAAATTAGTTAATGCTTGATTAACTTTTTTGGTATTTCTTTCAGCTTTTATTGTATTAAGACTGTCTATTTGTTGCAGCCTTACTGTTTGGTTATCGACTTCTAAAATATGCAATGGATCTTCTTCATCTAATACATATTTATTAACACCTACAATAATATCTTGTCCAGAGTCAATACGAGCTTGTTTACGTGCAGCAGCTTCTTCAATTCTTAATTTTGGTATACCAGCTTCAATTGCTTTTGTCATACCACCTAATTCTTCAACT
This sequence comes from Olleya sp., assembly GCA_023300575.1. Classification (GTDB taxonomy): domain Bacteria; phylum Bacteroidota; class Bacteroidia; order Flavobacteriales; family Flavobacteriaceae; genus Olleya. Next base: position 8,463 of record JALZUT010000088.1, on the reverse strand, counting down.
TCTTCAATTAAATCCCACGCTTTTTGCGAAATATCATGCGTCAGTTTTTCTACATAGTAACTTCCTGCCCAAGGATCTACAGTTTTTGTAATATGGGTTTCTTCTTGTAAAAATATTTGAGTATTACGTGCTATTCTTGCCGAAAAATCTGTTGGTAACGCAATTGCTTCGTCTAATGCATTAGTATGTAAACTTTGTGTGCCACCAAATGCAGCAGCTGTAGCTTCTATTGTTGTTCTGGCTATATTGTTAAAAGGATCTTGTTCTGTAAGGCTCCACCCCGAAGTTTGACAATGTGTACGTAAGGTTAAGCTTTTTGGATTTTTAGGATTAAATTGACTCACTAATTTTGCCCATAACATACGTGCTGCTCGCATTTTGGCAATTTCCATAAAATGGTTCATACCTATTGCCCAGAAAAAAGAAAGGCGAGGTGCAAAGGTGTCAATATCCATTCCTGCAGCTAGTCCTTTTCTAATATATTCTAAACCATCTGCAAGTGTATAAGCTAACTCTATATCACAAGTAGCACCTGCTTCTTGCATGTGGTAACCCGAAATGCTAATACTATTAAATTTGGGCATATTTTTGCTTGTGTATTCAAAAATATCAGAAATAATTTTCATGGATGGAGTAGGTGGATAGATGTACGTGTTACGCACCATAAACTCCTTTAATATGTCGTTTTGTATGGTTCCTGCTAAGTCTTCAGGTTTTACACCTTGCTCTTCTGCAGCTACAATATAAAATGCCATAATGGGTAATACTGCACCATTCATGGTCATAGAAACCGACATTTTATCTAATGGTATTTGGTCAAATAAGACTTTCATGTCTTCGACAGAATCTATTGCAACTCCTGCTTTACCAACATCACCGACAACACGTTTATGATTAGAATCATACCCTCTGTGTGTGGCTAAGTCAAAAGCAACCGAGAGTCCTTTTTGACCTGCTTCTAGGTTACGCCTGTAAAAGGCGTTACTTTCTTCAGCAGTAGAAAAACCAGCGTATTGGCGTATTGTCCAAGGTCTTCTAACATACATAGTAGAGTATGGTCCACGAAGGTTTGGCGCAATTCCAGCTACAAAATCTAGATGCTCTAAATGGTCTGTATCCGATTTAGAATAAGTTGATTTTACAGCAATATCCTCTGCAGTTAGTAACTCGCTGTTAGCCTCTAGATTTTGGCTTTTGGCCTCAATGCTTAATTTTATATCTTGAACGTTTTTTCTCAAAATTAATTAATTATTAAGTTCAGTGTGCTCAACCTTTTTTGCTTTTGGTTGACTAGTTTGTATTGGTGTTTTTGTTGAAGCTTTAACAGGTGTTTTATTAAAATCTATTGGTTGCGCTTTAGGCTCGTTAGCTTCAAAATTTACAGTGGTAAAGTCTACATCGTTTAATTTAGCATAAAATAAATCTAAAGCAATATAGGTTGCTAAGTATGTGTCTCTAGAGTATGCAGTAGATGTTCTTAATGGTGCGCCAAACAATTTAGTACTCATGCTATTTACTTTTATTAGTTGATTAAAAGTGGTTTTAAGTCCAACGTCTTTCATGTTAGTACCAATACATTTTGCAACATCACCATTGTAATTTAAAGTAGTACCATTAAATAATCCAGGTTTGCTTTTTAAGACATCAAAAACTGCTTTTGTATGTGCAGTGATTATGTTTGGTAAATCTTGTCTATCTAATAAAGCATTTGATAAATAGGCACGATAAGCCTTTACTTTGTTTTGTCCTTTAGGATCATGTTTATTAATAATATCGCTTTCAAAAGCATATAACGCTTCTTTTAGGATGTCGTCATAAGCTAAGTTACAAGTTACAGTCTCTGGTTGATCTGCATATTTAAATTCGGATAACGTTCCTTCATTTTGACAACTCAAATTTAAAGTGATAACCAATACTAATGCTAGTTTAAAAATATGTGTGTTCATAATGTACTAATTTATTTATTCTGTTTTTAATCGGTTTTGTTCTAAAGTTTCGGCTAATCGCTTTTCTATAATAGGTTGGATTAGTGTTTTTCTTGGATTAATTTTTACAAATGGAAACAGCTCTAAATCATGTTTCATTTTATCGTTTTTATTAGGATGTTTGTTTGTGCCTAATAGCGTGATTTTGCCAGAGTCAAAATCGGATTGCTCTTTAGTTGCGTTTTCTTTTATTTTTTTCTGAATGGTATTGGCTTTTAATTGCTGAATAAATCCTCCATTAGCCTCAATATCTTTAAAAATAGTAAGTGCTTTTTCTGCTAATTGATGGGTTAATGATTCTATATAATAACTACCATCCGATGCATTTTTAACTGCGTCAAAATAGCTTTCTTTTTTTAAAATAAGTAGTTGGTTACGTGCAATACGCTCTCCAAACTCATTGTTTTTATGGTAAATAGCGTCATACGGTAAATTAAAAATAGTATTTGCACTACCCAAAATAGCACTCATACATTCTGTGGTTGTACGCAACATATTAGTATTATAATCGTAAATGGTTTTGTTACGTTTTGTTGGTGTTGCATGAATTTTTAAGGTCGCTACACAGTTGTATTCTGAAGCTAAAGTGTTAAATAAAACACGGAAAGCTCTAAGTTTTGCGATTTCGAAAAAATAGTTTGTCCCAACCGCTACTTTAAAATAGACCGTTTTTAATTGACTGCAATCTACAGTATTAAAGGTTTCGTTTAAATGTGCTAAACCATAAGCCAATTGCTGTACAATTAAGGCGCCTGCATTTTGATAAGTTGTAGTGTCTACAGTAATTGATTTGGTAGTTGTAGTACTAGATTTTAAAAAATTTAAATCGGTTTCTAAACTATTAAACCAATTACCAGACTTGGCTAAATTACCAATTGGATCGATTTGTATTTCTGCTTTCGCAGGAATTTTAGCCAGATAGTCAAGATTTAAAAATTGTAATTCAAATTGAATGTTTACCGTTTCTAGATCAATATTTTGAAGTGTCTCTGAAACTGATATCTCTTTATTAGGAATGATAAATTTGATACTTTCTGCACCTCTTTCAATAGCATCTACCGCTTTTTTGTTTGAAGCATCTTCATTTTGAACAAATATAATTTGACCCACTAACCACTTTTGTGGTTGGATGAGAGTAGTTTTTTTAATTTGATCTTGATGATAAAAAGGACGTACATCAATCCCTTCATTTGTATTCCAAATTAACGTGTTATTATAATCTGCACCTTTAAGATCAACTTGGATTTTTTGTTTCCAAGCTTTTGATGATGCAGATTCAAAATCTGAAAAAAGTAATTTAGTCTTCTGTTGCATTTTGTAAACTATCTTGGTATTCTATTATATAAATGTCTTCATTTTCCTTTTTCATATAGTATTTTTCTCTAGCAAATGTTTCTAAACCATTAGTGTCACTTAGTTTATTTATCGCGTTTTGATCTTTTTTAATTCCTTTTTTATAGTACTCTTTTTGGTCTTCAATTTTATTAATGTCTTTATTTAGACCATTATGCATGATAAGCGAATTGGCATCAAAAAAAATCATCCATACAGCAAATATGACAAAGATGATGATATATATATTTTTAAGGTATTTCATTATTGTAACTTTTCGCTAATAATTGTTTTTACAATATCAACTGCTACTATATTGTATTTATTGTTTGGTATAATGATGTCTGCATACTCTTTCATAGGTTCTATAAATTGTTGATGCATAGGTTTTAAAGTGGTTTGATAACGTAATAACACTTCGTCTATATCTCTACCGCGTTCTGATATATCGCGCTTTAGTCTTCTTATTAAACGCTCGTCACTATCGGCATGCACAAATATTTTAATATCAAATAAGTTTCTTAATTCTGGATTTGTTAGTATTAAAATACCTTCAACAATCATCACTTTTCTTGGTTGCGTTTTTAATGTGTCTCCTGTTCTGTTGTGTTTTACAAAAGAATAGACTGGTTGCTCAATTGTGTTACCAGATTTTAATACTTTTAAATGTGTTTCTAAAAGCTTAAAATCTATAGATCTTGGATGGTCAAAATTAATTTTTACACGCTCGTCATAAGATAAGTGTGTGGTGTCTTTGTAATAAGAATCTTGAGATATTATACCAACTTCTCCTTCTGGTAATTCATTTAAAATTTGATTTACTACAGTTGTCTTACCACAACCCGTTCCTCCAGCAATTCCTATTATAAGCATTTGTAAAGTTTATATTATGCATCAAATTTAATAATTTCAGTCCTATTATTTAGGTTGAATTTTTGAAACTTCTTCAGGAGTTATTAGCCTTGTGTTTTTATTGCCCCAACTATTATTGATATAATTGATAACATTAGCTACTTCTTGATCACTTAAACCCATAGGAGTCATGATGTTATTATAGACTTTTCCGTTTACTGTTATTTTTCCTTTTAAACCATATTTTGTAGCGCTTATACTGGCTTCTAAATTTTCTTTTAAATAATCAGAATTTACTAATGGTGGATATACATTTTCTATACCTTCTCCATTAGCCATATGACAGTTTATACAAAAACTTTGGTACACTTCATTACCGCTTTTAATAGAAGCGTTTAGTTCTGGATTTGCTTTTTTATCTGAAGTATTACAACCTAAACAGAGAAAGATTACGATTAAAGTTAAATGGTTAATTTTCATTTTTTCCTCTTATAAGTTTTATGATTCCTAGATTTTCTATTCCTACGTAAATGTAACCATCTGGACCTTGCTCTACTGAGCGAACACGACCTAACCCGTCTAATAAACGTGCTTCTTTAACTACTTTTTCGTCTTTTAAAGTACATAAATCTAAATATTGAAACTTTAGAGAGCCAACTAATACACTGCCTTTCCAATCGCCATATTTATCACTAGATATAAATGCCATTCCAGAAGGTGCAATTGAAGGGTCCCAATAATGTACTGGTTGTTCCATGCCTTCTTTATCTGTTTTATCTGTGATTGATGTTCCAGAATAGTTGATTCCGAAAGTGACAACAGGCCAGCCAAAATTGGCAGCTTTTTTAACTATGTTTATTTCGTCACCACCACGTGGTCCATGTTCATGCGTCCAAATAGCATTAGTAAACGGATTAATTTTCATGCCTTGCGGATTACGATGTCCATAAGACCAAATTGCTGTTTTAGCATTTTTAGTGTTAACAAACGGATTGTCTTTTGGGATGCGACCATCATCGTGAAGACGATAGATTTTTCCACCATCTCTCGTTAAATCCTGTGGGTTTAGGTCTCTATTTCCACGTTCTCCAATAGTAAAAAATAAATACCCCTCTTTAAACACAATCCTTGACCCAAAATGCTGACCTTTTGTAGTGTTTGGAGTGGCTTTGTATAAGACTTCTTTTTCTGTTAAGCTATTGTCTTTGATCTTTGCTCTCATTATAGCGGTATTTCCACCATCTCCCTCTCCTTTTGAAGAAGCATAAGAAAAATAAATCCAACCATTGGTTTTATATTCTGGGTGAAGTTCTATATCCAATAAACCTCCTTGTCCACGAAGGTAGATTTCTGGTGGGTTTAAGATTTCAACTTTTTTATTGTCTTTAAAATGAATTAGTCTCCCGTCCTTTTCATTAATTAGCATAGAACCATCAGGAAGAAATGTAAAACCCCATGGGTTAATCAAGTCTTTAACAATAACCTTATGATAGTGGTCTTTATTTATAAGATTTTTGTCTTGTGCGTAAGCCAAGACAGATACTATTAAAAGGGTAATTAAAACTGGTTTTTTTAATTTCATTTTTAAAAAATTAAAGACTTAGACAATTTACTAATAAAATTTGTTTTAGTTTAAAGAAAAGAACTATATTTGCACCTCCAAAAACAAATCGTTTTTTGGAATTGATAACTAATTCGGGGTGTAGCGTAGCCCGGTTATCGCGCCACGTTTGGGACGTGGAGGCCGCAGGTTCGAATCCTGCCACCCCGACTTTAAAGCTTCAGTTGAAAACTGGAGCTTTTTTTATTTAACAACAATTTCTGTGTCGAGTCTTTTTATGTCCTAAAAAAATCAATTTATTTTTATTTAAATAACAAAGTATATATTAAAAAATTTGCAAAAAAAACAGGCATACCATTATTGAAAAAGTGGCCGCTAAACTATTGAGATTATATCTAAAATTGTATATTAGAGTTTTAATTATCATAACTTTAACCAACTGAAAACTTATCTAAATTTTTCTATTATATTTAGCATATTAAGTTATGTCCTATTTTATAAAAAAGTAACTACATCATTTTAATATTTCTATTAAGTTTAAATGTACTATTTGCTCAAGATAAATGGCAATCACATACTCAAAAAGCTGATTTTCTGCAATTAAAATTTAAGTTTGAAAAGGCATTAGAATCTGGATTTCATACACTATCTATTAGTATGAAAAATACAGGTGATACGTAGAGTCTATTTAAGAGAAAAAGATTTTATATAATTAATGACGAATCATATTATGATCTCTCACCACACTTCCAGATGTAGAGTTTTTATACGATGCTGAACTAAGTTTTGGAACAGGAACGTATCCATAATACCAACCGGAAATCCAGATGAATATCTTTTAGAAATCCCAACAGATATGTAACCTATGATTTACATTACATTTCATTAAGTGTAAAAAATACATTAGGAAATTTTCGTTATACGATATAACAATAGACACAGATGTGTTTAATAATGTAACACCAACCATTGTAGTGTTTCCAAATATAATTGTTGAGTTAGATGCCAATGGTCAAGCAGTAGCTTTTACTATTGTTGATGTTGATGCTGATAATGGTACGTTTGATGATTTTGAATTGGTTTCGGTAGTATTAAATCAATCACAATTTGATTAAACATGTGCAGATTTAGGAGACAATACAGTTGTTTTAACAGTAACATACCAAAGCGGAAACGAAAATTCTAAAAACGCAACAGTAACAGTCGACGATAGTATAAATTCTGTAGCAAATGGTCAAGATATTATTTTTATTATTGATCTAGCAGGAAATGTTTCAGTAAGTATTGTGCTAAGTGATCTAAACGATGGTTCTGGCGATAATTGCGGAGCAGTAACGTTTAGTGTTGATATAGATACTTTTACTGCAGTTGGTGTTTATTTTGTTGTACTTACAGTAATAGATAGTTTTGGAAATATGCATGACGTTACTGTTACAGTAAGTGTTATTGATAATACTTTAACTGTTAATGATATTAAAACTGAAGGATTTAAGGTTTATCCTAATCCTACTATAAATATTCTACATGTTAATTTTGAAAAACAAGGAGAATACTCTTTTTTAGTTTATGATATCTCAGGAAAAGAAATATTAAGATAACACAAATTAAAATTAAATAATACTGTCGATTTTTCTAGATTTGATTCGGGTGTTTATATTCTTAAAATAAATGATGAATCGATAAATCTGTTTCAAAATATTAAGATAGTAAAACAATAGTCATAAACAATGAGTTTTAACTTAGTAATTGCTAGTATATAATATGTTAATATCGTTTTGCTAATATATTAATGTAACAATATCTAGTTTTTTGCGTCATATAGTTGAAGATGAAAAGAATAACTATAATTTAAAACAAAAAACATGATTATAAACAAAGGAACTATAGCATTAGGATTAATAGTAGGCTCTGCAGTTGGAGCAGCATTAGGTGTTTTATTTGCACCAGACAAAGGCAGCAATACTAGAGCATACATAAAAGACGAAAGTTTAAACGTTGTAGATGTAATAAAAAAAGATGCTTCTGTATTAAAAGAAGGCCTTACAGCTTCAGCAAAAGCAGGTAAAGCAAAATTTAATAAAGAATTTGGTATAGCGGCTAATAAAGCAAGCCATAAAGCTGATGACCTTATTGATTTGATAGAAAAAGGATTAGGTGTTCTAAAAGAAAAGAACAAGAATTTCCAAAATTCTTAATTAGTTTTTCCTTAGAAAAAAGTGAGCTTCAATTATTCTTAAATTATAAAATAATTGAAGCTTATGTGTTTATAAAAACTGTTGATAACTTAGCAGTAAGGTTTATATCAAAAAAACTACTTTTGTAATATTAAATATTGAAAATATGTCTGATACAATAGAAAAAGTAAAATGCCTAATTATAGGATCTGGACCTGCAGGTTATACTGCTGCCATTTATGCAGCCAGAGCTAATATGAAACCTGTTTTATACCAAGGTACACAACCTGGTGGACAGTTAACAACCACTAATGAGGTTGAAAATTTCCCTGGTTATCCTGATGGTGTTACTGGGCCAGAAATGATGATACAGTTACAAAAGCAAGCAGAGCGTTTTGAAACTGATGTTAGAAACGGATGGATTACCAAGGTTGAATTTTCTGGAAATGTACATAAAGTATGGGTAAATGAAGAAAAAGAAATACACTGTGATACAGTAATAATATCTACAGGTGCTTCTGCTAAATATTTAGGTTTAGATTCTGAACAGAAGTATTTA
>JALZUT010000087.1 GCA_023300575.1 Olleya sp. | reverse complement strand
TTTTTTGGTAAAATTTGAATAAAAGAAACAGCAGTCTCATTTTTATTGAAAGCAAAAAGGACTGCTAAAATTGTGCTTATAGAAAGTGTAACTATAATAATTGTAATAAGCCTGTCCAATAGGTTATAACGTCCAAAAAACAGAATAATTAAGCAAATTATTAAGATTACAATTGTCCATGCTTCTATTGAGATTGAAATAAAATTACCAAATAAACTAGAGGCTAAACCAGCTGTCACAATAGTTACTGCAGTTTGTATAGTAAACATGGTAGCAAACGCTAAAACAAAATATGTAATCAAAACAGGTTTCCCTAGTTTTTATGACCTTCTAATAAGCTTTCTCCAGTTGCAGAAGCATAGCGTGGACCAAATTGAAAAAAAGGAAATTTAAAAACATTTACCAATAGCAATGCCCAAAGTAAGCCTAATCCGAAGTCTGCACCAGCTCGTGTAGATTGTATTAAATGAGAAACGCCAATTGCTGCACCAGAAAATAATAAACCAGGACCTAATGTTTTAATTGAAAAACGCATTATTTATTAATGATTTCTGCTAATAATTTTTTAGCGCGTAGCAATTTTACTTTTATATTATTAATAGGCTCTTCAAGTTTTATAGCTATTTCTTTATAGCTTAATTCCTGAAAATATCTTAAGTTAATGACCATCTGATAATGTGGTTTTAATTTTTTGATATCGCGTAGTAATTTAGCAAGGTTTTGTTCAGTAATTAACTTGTCTTCAACAGAAGGAGACTCGTCTAAAACTTGATAGATCTTATTGTCATCTGTTCTAGAAATAACTTGTTTTATTGAGTTTTTTTGTTTTCTAACTTCGTCTACATGAAGATTTTTTGAAATTGTAATTAACCATGTTTTAAAGGTGTGTTTTTCATCAAATTTCTCAATTTTATCAAAAGCTCTAGAAAAAGATTGAATGGTAATATCCTCTGTATCATTTTCATTTTGAATACGTTTTAATTGAAATCCATAAACGTAATCCCAATATTTATTAAGTAGAAAATTAAACGCTTTTTGGTCGTTTTGCTTAGCTCTTTGTATAGCGTCTTCTATTTCCAATAATTGGGTTTTGAAATTTGATTAGTTATAAAGATACTAAATTGACAGGTAATTAATGTGATTTCTAAAAAAGGGAGTAGTAGAATAGTGTCTAGTTCGTTCAGTTTTTTTGCAGAAAAACCTAAAGATAAAAACTGAATTAAAAAACGTAAAACGATTAATCCTAAAACAAAAGGCAATAAATAGGTTCTAAATACAAGTGTAATAGATAGAAGCCAAAATAATACTTGACTTATATAGAATAATGCTAGTATAGCTTTATGTTTAAATTTATAGTGATTAGCTGTAGAGACATGTCTACGTTTTTGTTTAAACCAATCTTTAAAACTAGTTTTTGGAATTGAAGTTGTAAAACTTGTTTTGGTGGTGCAGATACTTGTGTTTTTACTGTTTGCAACTTCATTAATAAATAAGTCATCATCACCAGACCTAATTTTCATGTGGTTTATAAACCCATTGGTTTTGTAAAACTCATCAATATGATAGGCTAGATTACGACCAACTCCCATAAATGGGATGCCTATTTTTGCAAAAGAAAAGTACTGTGTAGCAGTTAATAAGGTTTCAAATCTTACCAATTTATTTAATAACGAATTCTTAATCTTATCATAAGCGCCATAACCTAAAATAATTGTTTCTTGCTTGTCAAAATTTGCGCTCATGTCTTTAATCCATTTGTTAGAGACTGGTTTGCAATCTGCATCTGTAAATAATAAATGCGTATGTTTTGCAGCTTTTATGCCAAGAGTAAGGGCGTATTTTTTGTTTCCCCAAAAGGCTTCATTATTTTTAACATCAACAATTTTGATGTTAGTATGTTTTGTTGCAAATTCTTCAAAAACTTCTAAAGTTTCGTCAAGTGAAGAATCGTTAATTAGAACGACTTCAAAATTAGGGTAGTCTTGCTCTAAAATAGAAGGAAGGAATTTTTTAATGTTTTCAGCTTCATTTTTAGCACAGATGATAATAGAAATAGGATGGTTTTTTTGTTTTACTTTTTCGCTTTTTGAAAAAGCAAAGCTTCCAAAAAGAATTCCGTAATACAGTGCCTGAATGCCAACTACAGCTACAAAACTGTAGAATAAAACATCAAGTATTAGCATTGACTATGAGTGTTGAGGTTCTTTACAAGTTTCAAACTGATCTGCAGATTTACCGCAAAAACCACAGGCTTCTCCTTCTGTGTTTAACATTGGATTTTGACTTGCACAAGTACCAGCAAATTTACCATCTTTTTTCGCCCATATTTTTATTGCAATACCTGCAAAAGCTATAGCTAAAAGGACTAGAGTAATAAGAAATAATTTCAAAATAATAGACTTTATTTGTTATTACAAATATACAAAATCTTATAGATTTAATAATAGAGTTTTCTTTTAGAATTAATTGTATTTAAACTTGTTTTAAATACTTTACGACGTTTTTTTATAAAAATTATATTTTAATTTATTTTTTATAATTTAACTATCTAACATTTAGCTAAATACATATATTATTAAAAAATTATTAGCAGAATTTATTGGAACATTTTGGTTAGTTTTTGGTGGATGTGGTAATGCTGTTTTAGCAGTAGGTAATTTTTATTCTTGGCGCAACACATTAAGAATGCATCACCAGGTTTTGGTGATATGGCAATTGGTTTGTTTTTAATTTTTATACACTTAATTAGTATTCCGGTTACTAATACTTCTGTTAATCCAGCAAGAAGTACTGCTACTGCAATATTTGCAGGTGCAGATGCAATGGGGCAATTATGGTTGTTTTGGGTAGCTCCAATAGTTGGTGCTATTTTAGCAGGAATTGTATATAAAATTATGGCTCCTAATAACGATTAAATTAGTTACTATTATTTATAAAAAAAAGAGGTTCATTAAATTTTATGAACCTCTTTTTTATGTCTAAAACTATATAATACTAATCGTTTATTTTTAATGATATTTCTGCAACAGGAGTATCGTTAGAACGGACTTGACTTCCGCCTTTAGGCTCTACAGATATACTAAGTCCTAAAGCATCTTCAGTATAAGGGATTTGTTGTAAGCGTCTATCTGCTTGACTTAAAGTACCTAAACTTACCATTCTGTCTTGTAACTCTGCCCAAATTTGATATACTTGATTGTCAGGTAAAGTAGGTAAAGACACTACATCTATCATAGATGTTTTTTCTATAGAGTTAATGTAGGCTACAGTTTTTAAGTTTTTAGCCCTTTTGTTTCCTTTTAAAACGTATTTTTCTGTTTCAGGATTGTTAAGTTGTTTAAACTGATCTAATAATGCGTTTAATTTATCATTATTATCAGCAATATCATTTCTTAAGTCAAATATTTCGTCTGCAATAATCTGATTCTCTTCAGATAATGTTTTGTTTTGATTAAATAGAAAAGTAGCACTGCCTGCAAATAAGAGTGCTGCTACACTTGCAGCAATAGCAAAACTGTACCATTTTTTAGGTTGTAATTTTACAACTGGCTGTTCTTCGTTTTTAATTTGGTTTAAAACATTATCTAAAACCAATTTAGGCGCTTTTACTGTATAAAGTTGTGCAGATAGCTCAAGTTTATCTTGTAACAATTCGTATGCTTTTTCTACTTCTTTATATTTAGAAATATAATGTTCTACTTCTAAAGTTTCTGAAGCAGTAGTCTGACCAACTAGATATTTATCTAGTAAACCAGAGTTTAAAAATGTATTTATTTTATCATTCATTATTTTTACAATTAAGGGTTGTAAATTTTCTTTAACTCCCGTAATGCTATTTTTAATCTTGATTTTATTGTACCTAATGGTATGTTTAATTTTTCGCTAGCTTCTTGCTGTGTCATACCCTCAAAAAACAACGCGTTTATAACTGCCTTATATTTGTCTTCCAACGTATTTAGATGCTTTTTAATATCTAATACGTCTTCGTTTAATCCAGCAGAAGTCAGTTTATATACGTTAGAGTCTTGAATTTGGATTTCCTTTTTTGACTTATTATTTACAGAGCGTATTTTATCTATTGCAGAGTTGTATGCAATACGATATAACCAAGTAAATAATTTTGCTTTTTCTGGATTGTAAGTTTTTCCTTTTTTCCAGACCTTTATTAAAGTTTCTTGAAGTACATCTTGTGCTAAATCATCATCTGAAATCACTTTTTTAATGACGCCAAAAAGTGCATCTGCGTAATTTTCGTACAACAAATTCATGGCTTCTTTGTTACCATTTTTAAGATGTTCTATTATGTGATTTTCTAAAGAGAAACTCAATTTAGTACTGGTTTTGTTAGGTTAACAATTAGTAAGTAAAGTAATAGTGTTGGTTTTAAATGATATTGACTTCAGTTTCAATTGAAACATTAAAGATACGATAAATAGTGCTTTGTATTAATTTTGAAAGTTTTAAAACATCAGCTCCTTTAGCGTCACTATAATTAACTAATACTAATGCTTGTTTTTTGTGCACACCATAATTGCCAAAAGTTTTACCCTTAAAACCAGCAGTTTCTATTAACCAACCTGCGGGTATTTTTATTTCTTTTTCTGAAATTATATAATGTGGTGCATCCGGAAAATTAGTTTGTAAGCTTTTAAAAGCTTCAGATGAAATGATTGGGTTTTTAAAAAAACTACCCGAATTGCCAATCTCTTTTGGATTTGGTAATTTGCTTTCGCGAATAGCAATTACTGCTTTAGAAACATCTTTAATAGTAGGATTACTAATCTTCATTTTTTCTAATTCTGAAGTTATGGCTCCATAATTAGTGTGTAATTTATGGTGTTTTAAACTTAGTTTAAAAACAACACTTAATATAATATATTGACCTTTTACTTCTTGTTTAAATATGGAGTTGCGATACTCAAAATTACAATCCTCGTTTTTAAAGGTTTCTACTTTTAATGTTTTTAAATTTAATGCTTCGCAAGAATAAAACGAATCTTTTAACTCAACACCATATGCACCAATATTTTGTATTGGACTTGAACCAACATTACCAGGGATTAGGGATAGATTTTCTAAGCCTCCAAAGTTATTTTGAAGTGTCCAAATAACAAGTTCGTGCCAGTTTTCGCCAGCTTGAGCTTCTACTAAAACTGTAGTGTCAGTTTTAGAACGTATTTGTTTTCCTTTTAGATTAATATGAATGACAAGCGCTTCTATATCTTTTGTAAGCAACATGTTACTACCTCCTCCTAAAATAAATTTTGTAAAATGTACTGTTTCCGAAGAAAAAATAGCTTTTAAATCGTCTACTGTTTTTGCCGAAACAAAATGACTCGCTTTAGCATCTATACCAAAAGTATTGTATGATTTTAAGGATATGTTATGTTGTATTTGCACTAATCTTTATAAACTTTAAGTGCTTGTTTTATAATGTTAACCGCTTTTTTTAAACTGTCTGTATTAAGTACGTATGCAATCCTAATTTGGTTTAAACCTACTCCAGGAGTAGAATAAAAACCTGCAGCTGGTGCAACCATAACAGTCTCATCATCAACATCAAAAGACTCTAAAAGCCATTGTGCAAAATGATCAGAGTTTTTTATTGGTAATTGCACAATACAATAAAAAGCGCCTTTTGGTTTGGCAACTTGCACACCTTCAATTTTACTTAATTCTTCAATTAAGACGTTGCGTCTATCTACATATTCTTCTATAACATCATCAAAATAACTTTGTGGAGTGTCTAAAGCAGCTTCACCAGCAATTTGTGCTAATGTTGGTGGACTTAACCTTGCTTGTGCAAATTTTAAAGCTGTAGCAATAACGTCTTTGTTTTTCGAGACTAAACACCCGATTCTTGCACCACACATGCTGTAACGTTTAGATACAGAGTCTATAATTATAGCATGATCCTCTAAGCCTGATTCTTGAAGGATAGAGTAGTGTGTTGCGCCATCGTATGCAAACTCACGATACACTTCGTCTGCAACTAAAAACAAATCGTGTTTTTTTACAATTGCAGCTAGTTTTTTAATTTCTTCTTCAGAATATAAATACCCAGTTGGGTTTCCTGGATTACAAATTAAAATCGCTTTAGTTTTAGGTGTAATTAGTTTTTCAAATTCTTCAATCGGAGGTAAAGCAAAATTATCTTCAATTTTAGAAATCACAGGGACTACTTTTACACCAGAAGCAGTAGAAAAACCGTTGTAATTAGCATAGAAAGGTTCGGGTATGATAACTTCATCTCCTACATCCATAATACTTCCAAAAGCAAATAACAAAGCCTCACTACCTCCAGTTGTAACGATGATATCATCATGCTTTACATGAATGTCGTTTTTTGCGTAGTAGTTTGCGATTTTTACACGATAGGTTTCAGAACCTTCAGATCTTGTGTAAGCCAAAATATCTAATGAGTGCATTTTAACTGCATCCATAGCGGCTTGAGGTGTCTTAATATCAGGTTGACCAATGTTTAAATGGTAAACTATTTTTCCCATTTTATATGCTTTTTCAGCAAATGGTACCAATTTTCTTATTGGCGATTGTGGCATTGATAGCCCTTTGTTAGAAATTTTCGGCATGCTATAAATATTATAAATACAAATTTGCGAAATTTATAATAAAATTGACTTATAAATTAGTTTAAAATAAGTCCATAAACAAAAAAAACCGAAACTTTAAGTTTCGGTTTTTTAATATTTTAAGTTGCTGAAGTTTATTGCTCCATTACACTTTTTTCCTTTTTAGCAAGTACACTAGTTTTAGAAGGGTCTATAACCTCTCCTTTAATTTTTAGCGATACAGTAGGTGTTTCTGCATTAGATAAAACAGTAATTGTTTTTCTAATAGGCATTACTCTTTTAGTATCATACTTAACTTCAATTTCTCCAGTTTGTCCTGGCATAATTGGATCTTTCGGTTTTTTAGGTACAGTACAACCACAACTAGAACTTACTTTAGATATTATTAAAGGTGCATCTCCTGTATTAGTAAATTCAAAAGTCCTTACACCATCAGCTCCTTTATCTATTGTTCCGTAATCTATTGTTGTTTCTTTAAATTCGATCTTTGCTAATTTTTCTTGAGCATTCATAGAAAAACTAACTAATCCGATAAATAATACTAGTATTAATTTTTTCATCCTATTATGTTTTAATGTTTGTAAATTTAATCACTTTTTATTCCTCCTGCAAAATTATTAGACGTAATACATACTTACAAATACTTATAACGTATTTAACTGTACATTAATACCTATTAAAATTTTTCAAAAACAGAAATATAAGTACTTTTGTAAATTATATTTCAAAAACTATTCCAAAGTATGAGCATTCCATCTAAATATGATGCAAAAGCAGTAGAAAGCAAGTGGTACA
>JALZUT010000086.1 GCA_023300575.1 Olleya sp. | reverse complement strand
GTAAACGCATAATCTCTAAAATAACCCGAAGTAATTAAGCGCGCTTTATAAGCGTCGTCGTCTAAAGAATCCGCTATTTCTGCAAATGTGTTTAAAAAGATTGAAGCTTTTAAACCTTTCTGTTTTAAACAATCAATATGTATAGCATGGACAAATTCATGAATAGCCAAGTTAAAATTATCGTTATCTATTGCATAACCTTCTAAAAAATCTGCCCAAGAAAACACAATAGCTTTATATGACGGGTTAAATTCTCCTTTATGAAGGTTTTCATTTGTGTTAGAATAAAACGCTTTAGGATATAGTAAAACCTTATCTAAAAGGTGTATCCCATAATGTTTAAAACCAAAATTCAGCATTGTTGCTGTAGCTGCAACTAGTACTTTCATTTGGTCTGTAACCTGTAAACTTTCTTTACCTATAAATTGGGTGTTATCTATAAATTTAGAAACGCGATGCTCAAAATAAGTTTGATATTTTGGCGATAGCTTTCTATAAAGCAAAAATTGGTTTTTTAAAATTAACAATTGTTTTGGTGACAACTTTTTTAATCGAAAATAAACGTGGTTAAATACAGGTTTTTTAGTTTTTGAAACATAAAAAAACTCTAGTGCTTTAAAAATACGGAACAACACAAATAGTATTACTATGATAGTACCAATACCGATAACGTATTTATAGACTAAAGGGTTTTCTTTAAATTCTGTTTGTGACTGCAGGAGCATTAGAAGTCAATATTTTATTCTTAATTAAATTATTAAGAAAACAAAGCATATAAATAATACAGGAGAGAAAAAGGAATCAATAAATTGTATTATAATTTTAGTGACTGTGACAGGAGTCGAACCTACAACCGCTGGAGCCGAAATCCAGTGCTCTATCCAATTGAGCTACACAGCCTAGAAATTATTTTAATTCCTACAAGGTTTTAAAACCCTTGCAGGATAATATATTTGGTTTTAAGACAACTTAGCTTTTACAATATTAGAAATAGTTTTACCATCTGCTTTACCAGCTAATTGACCACTAACCATACCCATAACCTTACCCATATCCTTCATACCTTCTGCTCCTGTTTTAGCAATTACATCTTCAACAACTTTAGCGACATCTTCTTCACTCATTGCTTCTGGTAAAAACTGAGCAATAACTTCTGCTTCTGCTAATTCTGGTGTTGCTAAGTCTTCACGGTTTTGCTCCAAAAATATAGCTGCACTATCTTTACGTTGCTTGACCTGTTTTTGTAATATTTTAAGCTCTTGTTCTTCTGTTAACTCCTCTTTTGCTCCACTTTCTGTCTGAGCTAATAGTATTGCAGATTTTACAGCACGTAAAGCAGTTAAAGCTACTGTGTTTTTACTTTTCATTGCCTCTTTTAAGGCTGTCATTATGTTAACTGATAAACTCATTTTTTGTGTTATTTTTTTGAAATACGAAGATAAGAAAATTTGTCTGCATAAACAGAAAGATAAATTAGTTGCTAAAAATGCTATTTTAATTTTCGTGGAATTATAACACACGAAACTTTATACTTAATCTTTAAAGAGATTCCTGCCTACGCAAGAATAAAAAACCCGAAAAGCTTGAGGGTGCTTTTCGGGTTAGAAACAATAAATTAATTGTAACAGTTTAGTCTACATTATCGTGTAAAAAAGAATTGTTTGTTCTTAACTGCATGTCATCATTATCATCAACACTTAATGTCGTTTTAGACACAGTGCTGTCTGACGAATGTTGTCTATCATCTAACTCTAAACCTTGACGTTTATAAGCTGGTACTTTTTCTAAATCGTCAATTTTAGTAGTGTTAAACTTATGGTTAAAATTTTTCATCTTCTTTCTACGCTCGTCTGCCCTACTTTTAAGTACTTCAGATATCGGAGTGTTCATTGGGTCAATTTCTGTCTCGACAACATCAACCTCTTCACTTTCAATAGTTTTCTTTTCAAAAACCACTTCTTTATCAATTTCTGTTTTTCGTTCTGCTACTTGATTGATTGCCGAATCTACCTCAACATAATCATCCAAAGCGTAACGTATTTCTCCTTGTTCAGAGTTTTCTGTTACTGGAATAATTTCGACAAAATCGTTAACTGTTATGTCGTTAACTTCTATTTCGTTAACTACTTTGTCGTTAACGTCATCTGTTAGATTTAGTATTACTGGTGTATCCTCTTCATTAACAAGTGCTTCAACTGGTGATGCTAAAGGCATGTCAAAACTTAACGTAATTTGTTGTTTTTCTTCCTCCTCCTGAATTTTAATAATGTCTGTATCTTCCAAATTAGAAGTTGTTGTAATATTAAAATCTTCTGTATCTTCTACATTAATATCTACTTCAGAGTAGATTACGTCCATATTTTTTATAATATCACTTGTAGGAATTAAATCTAACGCTTCATAACTTGTTAGCTTTTGCTTATTAACATTAGCAATTTCTAATTCAGAAAGTAAATCCTCTACATCTTCTTCAATATCTAAAGTATGCTTAACTATAGGTGTTTCGGTCTTTTCTTCTAATTCGATATTTGGTAAGATTATAGCAGGTTCTCTATCGTTTCCGCTTAAATCTTGTTCCATATTTTGATCATCCTCCAGTGCGTGGATTACCTTTTTAATTTCGGTATTAGAGATTTCATTTTGTTGTTCGACATCAAAACCTGTAGCAATAATAGTAACTGCTATAGATTCTTCTAAACTCTCATCTTCACCAACTCCCATAATAATATTAGCACCATGACCTGCTTCTGCTTGAATGTGGTCATTTATTTCTCCTATTTCATCTATAGTAATTTCATTAACACCAGAAACGATTAGCAACAATACATTTTTGGCTCCTGTAATTTTATTATCGTTTAATAATGGCGAATCTAATGCTCTAGTAATGGCGTCTTGTGCACGGTTTTGTCCAGATGAAGTCGATGATCCCATGATTGCTGTACCAGAATTACTTAATACCGTTTTAGCGTCACGTAAATCAATGTTTTGTGTGTAGTGATGTGTAATTACTTCTGCAATACCACGAGCTGCTGTAGATAATACTTCGTCTGCTTTAGAGAATCCTGCTTTAAAACCAAGATTACCATAAACCTCACGTAGTTTGTTGTTATTAATAACAACTAAACTATCTACTTCTTTACGAAGTCTTTCTATTCCTTCTTGCGCTTGCTCGTTACGCATTTTTCCTTCAAACTGAAAAGGCATAGTTACAATACCTACTGTTAAAATATCTAAATCTTTAGCCATTTTAGCAATAATTGGTGCTGCTCCTGTACCAGTTCCTCCACCCATTCCTGCAGTAATAAATACCATTTTGGTATTAGAATCTAACATACGTTGGATGTCGTCAAAACTCTCTACAGCAGACTGCTCTCCCACATTTGGATTGGCTCCTGCGCCAAGTCCTTCGGTAAGATTAAGACCTAGTTGTATTTTGTTAGGGACACCACTGTTTTGAAGTGCTTGTGCATCTGTATTACAGATCACAAAGTCCACACCCTTGATACCTTGTTGAAACATGTGGTTAATTGCATTACTTCCACCTCCTCCAACACCAATAACTTTAATGACATTAGATTTATTTTTTGGTAAGTCAAATGCAATACTTTCGAATTCGTTGTTGCTGCTCATAAATTCTATTTTTCTGGATCAATTATTCTTAAAAAGCGATACCTATTCGCTTTTGTATTATTCTTCTATTTTGTTATTCTGCGTTATCTAAAAAGTCTTTGACTTTTTCGGTTAACTTATCTAAAAATGATTTTCTTGGTTTTTTTAGTGGCTCTATAACTGCTTCAACTTCGCTAGCTTCATTAGCTTCTATTTGTGCCTGTATTTCTTCATCAATTTTAGCTTCTGCTTTTTTACGATCTTGACGTTTTAAACCATCCATTACTAAACCTACAGCTGTTGCAAAAAGCGGACTTGTTATAGCGTCATCACTATCTCCTGCTAAATGCTCGTTAGGATATCCTATTCTGGTATCCATACCTGTTATATATTCTACTAGCTGTTTTAAGTGTTTTAATTGGCTTCCTCCACCTGTTAACACAATACCAGCAATTAGTTTCTTTTTTTGTTCTTCGTGTCCATAGTTTTTAATTTCTACATACACTTGCTCTACAATCTCTACAACTCTAGCATGAATAATCTTTGACAGATTTTTCAAGGTTATTTCTTTTGGGTCACGTCCTCTTAAACCTGGAATAGAAACAATTTCGTTGTCTTTATTTTCTCCTGGCCATGCGCTACCAAACTTGATTTTTAATAATTCTGCTTGCTTTTCTATAATAGAACACCCTTCTTTGATGTCTTCTGTAATCACATTACCACCAAATGGGATTACTGCTGTATGACGAATAATACCATCTCTAAAAATGGCTAAATCTGTTGTTCCACCACCTATGTCAATTAATGCTACTCCTGCTTCTTTTTCTTCTTGACTCAGAACTGCATTTGCACTTGCAAGCGGTTCTAATGTTATGCCTTCTAAATTTAATCCTGCACTTTTTACGCAACGTCCAATGTTTCTAATAGACGATACTTGACCAACAACCACATGAAAATTAGCTTCCAAGCGTCCACCATACATTCCGACTGGCTCTTTGATTTCGGCTTGACCGTCAATTTTGTATTCTTGTGGTAACACATGTATAATCTCCTCTCCAGGTAACATTACTAATTTGTGTACTTGGTTGATTAAGCGCTCTATATCTTCTTCATCTATAACCGTTTCACTATTTGGTCTTGTTATATAGTCACTGTGTTGTAAGCTTCTTATGTGTTGTCCTGCTATACCAACTGTTACACCATCAATTTTTGATGCTGATGCTGCTTCTGCTTCTTGTATTGCTAGCTGTATGGATTGTATCGTTTGGGTAATATTATTTACAACACCACGATGCACGCCTAAACTTTTAGATTTTCCAATACCTAAAATTTCGACTTTATCATATTCGTTTTTACGACCAATCATAGCCACAATTTTTGTGGTCCCTATGTCTAATCCTACTGCAATGTTCTGCTCCATAACTTATGCTTTTGTACACACAACTTGATTTCCAAATTGTAGGTTTACTTTACTGTAATTATCTAAAGTTTTATCTTTTATAGCTTTAACATAAAAGGCTTTTAGATTACTAATTTTTCTATTTAGTTCATCTAAGTTACCCAACTCTACTATAAATTTTGTTTGTCTTAATTTAAGACTAATCGTATTGTTTTTATTTTGATGAATTTGTACTACATGTGTTTTTAAAAAATCATCTTCCAAAACTTTTGTTGCCATTTTAAACGCCCGACTTAGACTGTTTTTATTAACTTTTCCGGTAACAATAGGAACACGCTCTGTATAGTTTTTAGAAAGAGGCATTACACCACCATTTGTATCTATATAAAAAGACGCATCTGTTGCTACAACTCTAGCAATAGGCGTTTTTTGCTTAACCCTAGCCGATAAATGACCCGCTACACTAACATAAACCTCTGCAAACTCTATAATTGGGTTTGCGTTTAGAGTCTCCTCTAATACATTCAAATCTAAAGTTTCTTTAGCCACATTTGTAACAGTCTCTTGATTTTGTATTAACAACTTACTAACAGCCTCTTGTGTAACAAATAAATTTTTATTTCCTATAAATTGAACTTCAGGTTTTGATACTATTCGTTTTGCATTTCTAATAGAAGAAAAAGCATATAGAAATACCACTATTAGAAATAGCGCTATCATTTTTATGTAATTCCAATTAATTCTCATCTTCTAATGCTGCTTTTATTTTTGAAACTTCTGCACCTATATCTCCTGCTCCTAGCGTTAAAATAATTTTAGCTTCGCTTTGTTTTATATGTTGAATAACCGTCTGTTTTAAAACCAACTTTTTGTTTTTATTATCTATCAAACTCAACAACCAATCAGATGTTACACCTTCTATAGGCAACTCTCTTGCAGGATAAATATCTAGCAACAAAATTTCATCAAATTGAGATAAACTTTCACCAAACTCTTGAGCAAAATCTTGAGTTCTAGAAAACAAATGAGGTTGAAACACAACCAACACCTTGTCATTTGGATACATCTCACTAACCGCTTGATGTATTGCATTAATTTCTTCTGGATGATGCGCATAATCATCTATAAAAACCAAATCGTCTCTTTTAATTTGATAGGTAAATCTACGTTTAACACCTTGGTAAGACGCTAATGCTTTGGATATCTGTGGTTTAGTTAGACCATATTCTAAAGACATCGCCAGAGCGACTAAAGCATTCGACAAATTATGTCTACCAGGTAGGTTAAATTGAAATTGTTTAAGGATTGTTTTTGGTGTTTTAACATCAAAAAGATAAGTCCCGTTTTGTATTGTTATGTTTTGAGCAGAGTAGTCTGCATCATCTTCTATTCCATAAGTTATTCCGTTAAGGGGTAAGCCATTTTTGATAAATAGTTTTCCGTTAGGTTTTAATTGTTTTGTAAAATCTTTAAACGTTTTTATTAATTCTGAAGCATCGCCATAAATATCTAAATGATCTGCATCCATTGACGTTATGCAAGCCATATCTGGATGTAAGGTTAAAAATGAACGATCAAACTCATCAGCTTCTACCACACTTACCTCTGTTCCGTTAAGGATTAAATTAGAATTGTAATTTTCGCTAATTCCGCCTAAAAACGCAGTTAAAGGCACATTACATTCATTTAATAAATGCCCTAGAATACTAGTTGTAGTTGTTTTTCCGTGTGTACCAGCAACAGCTAAACAAAAGGTATTTTGTGTTATTAATCCTAATACTTGCGAGCGTTTTAATACCTGAAATCCATTATTATTAAAATACGTCAGTTCCATATTACTTTTACGAACTGCAGGTGTAAAAACAACCAAAGTCGTTTCTGGATTTAAAAACCTGGTGTTTAGATTAGCAACAGAATCTTCAAAATGAACATTAATACCCAAATCTTCCAGACTATCTGTAATAGTGGTTTGAGTTTTATCATATCCAGCAACATACTTTCCATTTGCTTTAAAATAACGAGCCAATGCAGACATACCAATGCCTCCAATGCCTATAAAATAAATATTATGTATGTTGCTTAAATTCATTTTTGTTATTCCTGCGCAAGCAGTAATCTATATATGTTATCGCGTGTATTCCTGCTTTGACAAGAATGACAACTCTTTTAATTTATTATTTATTTAGAAGTTTTTCAACCTCATCTACTATATCTTTTGTTGCGTTTATTAATGCTAATTTTCTAATATTCTGACTTAACTCTGCTTGCTTTTCTTTAGAGCCAACTAATAGTCCAAACTTGTTTTTAAAGTCTACTTCTAAATCTTCTTGCGCTATTAATAATGCTGCATTTTCATCTACAATAGCTGCTGCGTTTTTAGTTTGATGGTCTTCCGCCACATAAGGTGAAGGCACAAAAATTGTTGGCTTACCTACGATACATAATTCGCTTACAGAACTTGCACCAGCCCGCGAGATAATAAAATCTGCTGCTGCATAAGCGTAATCCATTTTATTAATAAATTGATGAATTTGTACGTGCTTTGTGTTTCCGTAAAGTTTATAATCTTGATAATACAACTTACCACATTGCCATATAATTTGAATGTTTAATGTCTGTAAAAAATCCAACTCATTAACCATTAATTCGTTAATTGCTTTTGCACCTAAACTTCCTCCTAATACTAAAAGTGTTTGCTTGCTTTCTTCTAGATCAAAATACTTTCCAGCTTCCTGTTTTTTAGTACTTATATCTAATAAATCCTGACGAACTGGATTACCTGTTTTTATAATTTTTTCTGAAGGGAAAAAGCGTTCTAAGTTATTATAGGCTACACAAATTTTATTTACCTTTTTAGACAATAATTTATTCGTTATTCCTGGATAAGAGTTTTGCTCTTGTATTAAGCTTGGTATTTTTTTAGAAGTTGCAACCTGTAATAAAGGGCCACTTGCAAAACCACCTGTACCAATTGCAACGTCTGGTTTAAATTGTTTTATTATTTTTCTTGCATTCCATAAACTATTAATTAGTTTAAACGGAAACATTAGGTTTTTAAGTGTTATTTTTCTTTGAATACCACAAATCCACAATCCTTTTATATCATAGCCAGCTTGTGGTACTTTTTCCATTTCCATCCTGTCTTTTGCTCCAACAAATAGAAATTTGGCATTTGGAAAACGTCTTTTTAATTCGTTTGCAATTGCAATTGCAGGATAGATATGTCCACCTGTTCCTCCTCCCGAAAGTATAATCTTGTATGTTTTGTTTGTATTACTCACTTTTTATTAACTCTTGGCTATTTTGCTTTTAGCTATTAGTTTGCATACTTTAATATCTTTACTCTTATTTTTCAAACTTTAACTGCGCTAAGTAT
This sequence comes from Olleya sp., assembly GCA_023300575.1. Lineage (GTDB taxonomy): Bacteria > Bacteroidota > Bacteroidia > Flavobacteriales > Flavobacteriaceae > Olleya. Next base: position 12,326 of record JALZUT010000086.1, on the reverse strand, counting down.
GACATTATGCTCAACTTTAAACACTTATATCTTTAGATACTTTAAACTCAAATTGCTTCGGATAAGATTTCTAAAGGGTTATCTGTATCTACTTTTTGTTTTTGTTTTTTTTCTTCTCGTTTTGCACTTACACTCAGTATTATTCCAATTGCCAAACAGGTCATCCAAATACTTGTTCCTCCACTACTAATTAAGGGTAACGTTTGTCCTGTTACTGGAAACAACTCTACCGCTACTGCCATATTAATCATGGCTTGAAAAATAATAGGTAAACCAACACCTAGCACTAATAATTTACCAAAAACATCTTCTGCTTTTTGGGCGACAATTACTATTCTAAACAAAAGCCACATGTACATTATCATTATGATCAAACCTCCTAAAAGTCCATATTCTTCAACAATTATGGCAAAAATAAAATCGGAAGACGATTGCGGTAAAAAGTTTTTTTGCATACTTTTTCCAGAACCTAAACCTGTTATTCCACCTGATGCAATTGCTATTTTTGCTCTTTCTATTTGGTAATCTGCTTCTGTATCTTCTCCGTTTACAAAATTTTCTACCCTACTAATCCAGGTGTCTACTCTATTTGGCATCGCATCTGGAAACTGTTTTGCAACTAAAACAAATAGGGTTAATCCTATAATACCAGCAAATCCTATAGCTAGTAAATACCTTAAAGGATAACCACCTAAAAACAATAGCGCACAAGTCATTACAAATAGTATTGCTGTTGTAGAAAAATTAGAAGGCAAAATGAGTCCTAAAATGATGAATAACGGAATCCAAAGTGGCAAGACTGATTCTTTAAAAGTAATTGCTCTATCCTTTACTCTTGACAGATAGCGTGCCACATAAACCATTAAAACTACTGCTGCCAAAGTAGAGGTTTGAAAAGACATATTTACAAACGGAATACGAATCCACCGACTCGCATTTGCGCCTCCAATTGTAGTACCTTGTAAAACCGTAAGTATTAGTAGCACAAATACAATAGGCATCATAACCATTGACAAGCCTCTAAAATAACGATACGGAATTTTATGCACACCATACATGATGGTAAAACCTAAAAACAGATGCATAAAGTGTTTTACAAAATAAGCAAAGGTGTTTCCGTTACCTCCTACATAAGCCAAATTACTGGCTGCACTGTAAACTGGTAAAAACGAAAATATTGCTAATAATGTAGCTATTGCCCATATTAGTTTATCTCCTTTTATTTTATTGATTAGTGGTTGCATAATGTCCTGTGTAGGCAGGAATCTGATTAATTATTATTAATTTATTTACTAAGCACTTCAACTGCGCTCAGTACGATATTTAGATTACTTTATAAATTTCTTACTGCGTCTTTAAATTGACGCCCTCTATCCTCATAGTTTTCAAACAAATCAAAACTTGCACACGCTGGTGACAACAACACATTTTCTCCTGCTTCTCCTATTTTGTATGCTATTTTTACAGCCTCGCTCATAAACTGTGTTTCAATAATAATATCTACCATATTTTCAAAGCTTGCCATTAACTTTTCGTTGTCTACTCCTAAACAAATAATTGCTTTTACTTTTTCGTTTATAAACGGAAACAATTCGGTATAATCATTACCCTTATCAACACCTCCAACAATCCAAACAGTTGGCGCATCCATACTTTCTAACGCAAAATAGGTTGCATTTACATTAGTTGCCTTAGAGTCGTTTATGTACTGTACTTTATTAATCTTTAGTACATTTTCTAAACGATGCTCTACACCTTGAAAATTTTCTAAACTTTCTCTAATAGTTTGCTTTCTAATTTTCAGCAAATGCGCTACTGTTGAAGCAGCCATTGCGTTTTTAATGTTATGTTTTCCTTGTAAAGCAATGTTTTTTATTGGCATAATTATCTGGTTGTTATCTATGGTTATCTTAATATTATCTTGGTCTAAATACGCTCCATTTTCAATTACTTTTGTTAATGAAAATGGTAATAATGTAGACTGAATGGTATTGTTTTGTATGTAGTTTAAAATCACTTCATCATCAGCATCATAAATTAAATAATCTGCTTTAGTTTGATTTTGAGCAATTCTGAATTTTGAAGCTATATAGTTTTCAAATTTGTAATTGTAGCGATCTAAATGATCTGGAACAATATTGGTAATGATGGCTATTTTTGGATTAAAATCGAAACATCCATCTAATTGAAAACTGCTAATTTCTAAAACATAGGTATCAAAATCATGTTCTAAAATCTGCTTTGCAAAACTATCTCCAATATTGCCAGCCAAGCCAACTTCTATTTCTTGCTTTAACACATGATGTGTTAGCATAGCAGTCGTCGTTTTTCCATTACTTCCTGTAATACCAACAATTGTAGCATTGGTATATTTTGAAGCAAATTCAATTTCAGAGATTATAGGAGTTCCTTTACCTAAAAGCACTTTAATAAGTCGTACTTTATCTGGTATCCCTGGACTTTTCATTACAATATCAGCGTTTAAAATTTTAGCTTCTGTATGCTGTTGGTCTTCCCATTCAATGTCATTATTTATAAGAACGTTTTTATACTTTTCTTTTATTTTTCCTTTATCAGAAACAAAAACCTCATAGCCTTTTGACTTTCCTAAAAGCGCAGTACCTACTCCGCTTTCTCCTCCTCCTAAGACGACTAATCTTTGTTTTCTCATTTCCTCTGTCATTCCTACGAAAGCAGGAATTTGTTTTTTTACACCTTAAAACTTTTCAAAACCTTGTAGGTCTCCTATATTTAAAATCTTATTATCTTAATTTCAGCGTAACTATTGTTAGTATTGCTAGAAAAATTCCAACAATCCAAAAACGTGTTACTATTTTACTTTCGTGATAGCCTTTTTTTTGATAATGATGATGTAAAGGAGACATTAAAAAAACACGTCGACCTTCTCCATATTTTTTTCTTGTGTATTTAAACCAAGCGACTTGTATTATTACTGAAAGGGATTCGGCAAAGAAAATTCCGCATAATAACGGAATCAACAATTCTTTTCTCACTGCTATTGCAATTACTGCTATAACACCACCAATAGTTAAACTCCCTGTGTCACCCATAAACACTTGTGCTGGATAGGTGTTGTACCATAAAAATCCAATAAGTGCACCAGCAAAAGCAGCTATAAAAACTACTAATTCTCCGAGTTGTGGTATAAACATGACATTTAGGTAATCTGAAAAGAAAATATTACCTGAAACAAAAGCAAAAATAGCTAATACAAATACAATTATTGCCGAACTACCTGCTGCCAAACCATCTATACCATCTGTTAGATTTGCTCCATTAGATACTCCTGCTACTATAATAATAACGACTGGAATAAAAACTAACCATGCATATTTTGCATAACCGTCACCCATCCAAGTCACCATGTCAGAATAATCAAACTCGTTATCTTTTACAAAAGGAATGGTTGTTTTTAGTGATTTTTCTGCTGGTTTAAAGTCTTTAGTAGAATCCTGAGTAACTAACACTGTTTGGCTTTGAAGGTTTACTTTTTCTTGTTTAATTGTAATTCCAGGATGAAAATACATGACAGCTCCAACAAAAAGTCCTAATCCAACTTGACCTAAAATTTTAAACTTACCACTTAGTCCTGCTTTATCTTTTTTAAATACTTTAATGTAGTCATCAGTAAACCCAACTGCTCCCATCCAAAGCATAGTTACAATCAACATAACAACGTAAATGTTATCTAATTTAGCAACTAACAACACCGGAATTAAAGTGGCTAAAATGATAATGATTCCACCCATTGTTGGTGTCCCTGCTTTTTCTAACTGTCCATCTAATCCTAAATCTCTAATCGACTCGCCAACTTGCTTTTTTTGTAATGCAAGGATGATACGTTTACCAAAAATTGTAGAAAATAACAGCGATAATATAATAGCCAAAGCAGCTCTAAATGTGATAAATTCAAACACACTTGCTCCAGGAAATTGATATTTGCTTTCTAAAAATTCGAATAAGTAGTATAACATCTATAATTGGTTTTGGTCAAAACACTTCGACAAGCTTAGTGTGACATCTTCATTAGTTTTATTCTAATCTATTTTTGTAATTGCTTTAAAAACGCTTTTACTATTTTAAAATCGTCAAAATCATGACGCTCTCCTTTTAATTCTTGATAGGTTTCATGTCCTTTTCCTGCTATTAAAATGATATCATTTGGATTAGCTAATTGACAGGCGGTTTTAATGGCTTGTTTTCTATCCGCAATAGACATGGTTTTTTTAAAGTTTTGAGGCTCTACCCCTTTTTCAATATCTTCAATAATAGTTCCTGGCTCTTCTCCTCTAGGATTATCGCTAGTAAAAATAACCTTAGTACTTAAAGCCGAAGCAATGTGTCCCATTTTAGGACGTTTAGTTACGTCTCTATCTCCACCACAGCCAACAACTGTAATTAATTTTTCGTTTTTAGTACGAATGTCATTAATGGTTTCAAGCACGTTTTGTAACGCATCTGGCGTGTGTGCATAGTCAACAATAGCTTTTATTTTTTCATCAGAAATTAAAAACTGAAAACGTCCATCTACACTTTCTAGATTACTAATTAATCTTAGTACTTCTTCTTTTTCTAAGCCTAGTAATTCTGCAGTACCAAAAATTGCCAGAATATTATAGGCATTAAAGACTCCTATTAATCGCACCCATACTTCACTGTCATTAATCTTTAGTAATAAACCACTAAACTGACTTTCTAAAATATGAGCTTTATAATCTGCAAAGCTTTTTAAAGCATACGTGTATTGTTTTGCTTTTGTATTTTGAAGCATTACACTTCCGTTTTTGTCATCCCCATTTGTTAATGCAAAAGCAGACTTTGGCAGCTCGTCAAAAAAACGTTTTTTAACATCTCTATATTCGGCAAAAGTGCTGTGATAATCTAAATGATCGTGGGATAGATTAGTAAAAATGCCACCTTCAAATTTTAACCCTAAAGTTCTGTTTTGATGGATCCCATGAGAACTTACTTCCATAAAGCAAAACGCGACACCTTCATCATTCATCTTCTTTAAATACTCATTAATAGTCAAAGAATCTGGAGTAGTATGTGTTGCAGGAAACTCAGTATTATCCACCATTATTTTTACAGTAGACAACAAACCAACTTTATAACCCGCCTTTTTAAATAATTGATATAAAAGTGATGCTATAGTTGTTTTTCCGTTAGTACCTGTAACACCAACTAGTTTTAGGTTTTCTGAAGGATTACCATAAAAATTAGCAGCCATTATTGCTAATGCACGACTAGAATCATCAACCTGAACGTAAGTTATACCAGTTTTAGTATTATGCGGGATTTGCTGACAAACTACAGCAATAGCACCTTGCTGTATCGCACTATTTATGTATTGGTGTCCATCTGTAACACTTCCTTTTATAGCAACAAACACATCGTTAATCGCTATTTTACGTGAATTAAAATGAATGTTACGCACAAAAGCATTAGTACTACCGACTACGGTATCTAGAGTTACCTTATATAATATGTCTTTTAAAGCATTCATGAAGCTTCTAATAGTATAATTTGATTGTTTTTTAATTTAGTATCCTTGTTTACTGACTGACTTTTTACAGTCCCTCCACCTTTGCACTTCACAGTTACTTTTACATTCATGTTTTCTAACAAAGCCAATGCATCCATTATTGGTAAACCTATTACATCTGGCATAATAGTCTTGTAAGTATTAGCAATGTTATAGTAGTCTTCAAATTCTTTTTCTGCTGAAGCGTTTTTAACTTCTAATGACGTAACTTGATCTATTAAAGGTGTATCTGTAAATATTTTTTGTGCAATTTTTTTGAATACAGGCCCAGCTACATCAGCACCATAAAATCCTTTTTTAACAGTTGGTTTATGAATGATTACTATACAAGAAAACTTGGGTTTATCTGATGGAAAATAACCCGCAAAAGACGAAATATATCTTGGGTTATCTGCCCAATCTTTCTTCCAATATTCTACTCTGACTGTTCCTGTTTTTCCACTCATTGAGAAATAATCAGAATACAACGATTGACCAGTACCTCTAACCACAACATTTTTCAGCATTACTTTTGCTGCATTTAACGTGGCATCAGAGCATATTTTTTTATTAATAATTTCTTTTTCAAAAGTTTCTATTGACTTATCAAACTCTTTAACTTCTCTGATAAATCTTGGTTTTACCATGACACCATTATTAGCAACAGCGTTATAAAATGTCAACGTTTGTAATGGTGTAATTTTTAGGTTATAACCATATGCTATAGATGGTAATGCATTTTTACTCCATTTTGCTTCTCCTGGTCTAGGTATCATTGGCGCACCTTCTCCTTTAATAGAAACACCTAATTTTTTATCTAAATTCCAACTACTTAACATGTCTAAAAACCGTTTTGGTTTTTTAGCATAAGCGTCATCAATTATAGTTGCCAAACCAATATTTGAAGACACCTCTAAAGCTCTTGCAGCAGATATTTTTCCGTTTCCGTGCGAGTCTTTTATACCTTTTCCATAAAACACTTTATAACCATTACCTGTATCAATAACATCTGAAGTATCTACCTTTTTATCTTCTATAGCAGCCATCAAAGCCATTAGTTTAAAAGTAGATCCAGGTTCATGTGCTTCGTAAACTGCATAATTTCTTTTTTCGTAATAATGACCAGACTTTGTTTTTCCTAAATTAGAAATTGCTTTTATCTCGCCAGTTTCTACTTCCATTACCACAACAGTTCCATGCTCAGCTTCATAAAGCTCTAACTGCTCTAGTAGTGCATGATGCGCAATATCTTGTACATTAACATCTATAGTTGTATACACATCAAAACCATCTTTAGGCTCAACTTGATCGTAGTCTAAAATGGGTTTCCATTTATCTTTTCCTATTTTTTGCTTTAATCGTTTTCCGTCTACACCTTTTAAATAATCCATTCCAAAAGCACCATCTATACCTGCTCTTGTTATATTACCTTTATCATCTGTACGCTCATAACCAATAGTACGCTGCGCAACTTCTCCTAAAGGATGTTCTCTTTTTACTTTTTGTTCGACAATTAATCCACCTCTATAAGCACCTAATTTCAATAATGGAAACTCTCTAAATTTGATGTAATCTGAATACCCAATATTGCGTGCTAATAAGAAATAACGGTTTCTATTTTCACGTGCTTTTGCTAATTCTTTTTGATAATAAGAAGATGGTTTATTACCACTATATTTTGATAACGCGTCACTTAATGGTTTTATTAATTCTTTAAAGTTTTTATTTGAAGGTGTTAAAGCATCAATTCTTATATCATACTTAGGAATTGAGGTTGCTAACAAACTACCATCTGCAGAATACACATTACCTCTATTAGCCGGAATTACTTTTGGTTGAATAATACGTTCTTCTGCTAAGGCTATGTATTTATCACCATTAATAAGCTGAATGCTTAGCATTTTAAACACCACAGCAAGCCCGAAGATGAACATACATCCTGCTAAAAAATACAATCTGTTTAATATGTTCTTTTCGTTTATTGCCACGATTTGAACTTAGATTTGTGAGTTAACAATTATTTTTTTTGGCGGAATTACTGAAGGCACCAACCCCTTTACTTTCATTTTTTTGACAACAGAAGATTCCATTTTAAGTTGCATCAACTTAGTTCTGCCATCAAACATCCTAGATCGTAATTCTTTTACTTCATTATTAAGTCTTACTATTTCATACACTTTTTTATCTGCACTATGAGAACTTGCTATCATAACTATTGCTAAGCCAGATATAAACAAAATCAATCTCCAGTTTTTAAACGAGTCTTCGCTTACTAGAAATGTGCCTCTTAATATGCTGTAGATGTTTTTTTTCATCTTTAAATGACTTTTTACTATTAGCTTTTAACTTTTAGCTTTTCGGCAATTCTAAGTTTTGCACTACGTGCTCTGTTGTTTATTTTTATTTCTTCTTTAGTTGGGATAATTAATCCACCGACTTTTTTAAGTGGCACTTCAAAATTCCCAAACACATCACGCTCAGGCTCTCCTTCAAATAACCCGTTTCTTATAAAACGTTTCACCAATCTATCTTCTAAAGAGTGGTATGAGATTAAGCTTAATCTTCCGTTAGGTTTTAAAATCTCTGGTGTTTGTTGCAAAAATTCTTTTAACGCTTCAATTTCTTGATTCACTTCAATTCTAATTGCTTGATAGATTTGAGCTAATATTTTATTTTCGTGTTTTGGCGATAAAAATTTTTTAAGTACACCTTTAAGTTGTTCACTAGTTATTATTACTTCGTTTTTACGATGCTCAACGATTTGTCTAGCCATAGCTGGAGCAGCTCTTAACTCGCCATACTGAGCTAACACTTGTCTTAATTGGTCCTCATCATATTCGTTTACTACATGGTAGGCAGACACCTGACTATTTTGGTTCATTCGCATATCCAAATCGGCTTCAAAACGCGTAGAAAAACCACGTGCTGCAACGTCAAATTGATGTGAAGAGACTCCAAAATCTGCTAAAACACCATCTACTTCTTTAATACCATGAAAGCGTAAAAAACGCTTGATATATCTAAAATTTTCATGAATCAACGTAAACCTTTTATCGTCAATAATGTTTTTAAGCGCATCTTCATCTTGATCAAACGCATATAACTTTCCGTTTTCTCCAAGACGTTTTAAAATCTCTTTACTGTGCCCACCACCGCCAAAAGTGACATCCACATATACTCCATCTTCTTTGATAGCTAAACCATTAACAGTATCATGTAACAAAACTGGGTTATGATATTCTGTCATCTGCATCGTCTTGTCCCATTACTTCTTCAGCTAAATCTGCAAAATCTACTGTCGCATCGTCAATAGCCTTTTCATACTTTGTTTTATCCCAAATCTCTACAATATTAACCGCAGAAGACATTACAATATCTTTATTGATGTTAGCAAAACCAACCAAATCTTTTGGAATTAAAAGTCGTCCATTAGCATCTACTTCAATCATTTTTACACCAGCAGTAAACCTGCGGATAAAATCATTATTCTTTTTTTTAAAACGGTTTAACTTGTTTACTTTTTGCATCAACATTTCCCATTCTTTCATTGGGTATAACTCCAAACACTCCTGAAAAACCGCCCGTTTTAAAACAAAACCATTTTGCAACTCTGGAGCCAACTGTTTTTTGAGCGCAGCAGGAAGCATAAGCCTTCCTTTGGCGTCTACTTTACATTCGTATGTTCCTATTAATGAGTTCAAAACTGATTTTAACTGTATGATAATTTAAAACCCAAATATATTGAAAATTTTACCACATTTTACCACATTTTACCACATTGTTAATAAGTATTCTACTATTTACCCTTTTTAAATTTAAAAACCACCGCAAACACTGATAAAAAAAACCCCATCTAAGTTATTATCAATTGAATAAAATCCGCTATTATTTCCACGAATAAAGCTGAACTAAATCATTAAAAAAGTGATTTTTTAAATGATTTAGTTATATTTGCTTTTGACGAAAACCACTAACTATTAATGACGCATACTTTAAAACAAGAAGGTAAGTTCAATTATATTGAAGCTGGTGAAGGACAACCAATAATTGTACTTCATGGACTTATGGGAGGCTTAAGTAACTTTGATGCAGTCACTTCTTTTTTTAGCGCAAAAGGGTATAAAGTTATTATCCCAGAATTACCTATCTATAGTATGTCTTTGTTAAAAACTAACGTTAAAACATTTGCAAAATACCTTCATGATTTTATAGCGTTTAAAGAATTAGACAATGTTATTTTACTTGGTAATTCTCTGGGTGGGCATATAGGTTTGTACCATACCAAAATGTATCCCAAAAAGGTAAAAGCACTTGTTATTACAGGAAGTTCTGGTTTGTATGAAAGCGCAATGGGAGGAGGCTATACAAAGCGAAGCGATTATGAGGTAATTAAGAAAAAAGCACAAGATGTGTTTTATGATCCAGCTGTTGCTACTAAAGAAATTGTGGATGAAGTTTACGAAACCGTAAACAACCGAAATAAGCTAATAAAAACCTTAGCTATTGCCAAAAGTGCCATACGACATAATATGGCTAAAGACTTACCAAAAATGCAAACACCAACTTGCATAATTTGGGGTAAAAATGATGGTGTTACACCACCTGAAGTTGCTGAAGAGTTTAATAGTTTATTACCAAACTCTGATTTGTTTTGGATAGACAAATGTGGTCATGCTGCCATGATGGAACATCCTCAAGCTTTTAATGATATTTTATTTAATTGGTTTGAAAAACGCGGAATTTAACTTCTACAAGCTAAGACGCTAGACTTTAGACAAACTTAATTACTTGACTAATAAAAAATAAATAAAAAGATTTCCGTCTACGCGGAAATAGAAAACACTATTATCCATGCGTATTAAATCTGCCGAATTTATAATTAGTAATTCTGACGTTACAAGATGTCCAAAAGACCGCATGCCAGAATATGCTTTTATTGGTAGAAGTAATGTTGGAAAGTCTTCATTAATCAACATGTTAACCAGCAGGAAAAGCTTAGCTAAAACCTCTGGAAGACCAGGAAAAACACAATTAATTAATCATTTTTTGATTAATAAAAATTGGTTTTTGGTAGATTTACCTGGTTATGGATATGCTAGAGTATCTAAAAGCACAAAAAAGGTGTTTCAAAAATTTATTACCCAATATTTTGAACAACGCGAGCAATTAGTAACTGCTTTTGTGTTGGTAGATATTAGACACAAACCACAGCCTATTGACCAAGAGTTTATGCAGTATTTAGGTGAAAGTGGCCTACCATTTTCTATTATTTTTACCAAAGCAGATAAGCTTAAACCTAAAGCTATAGACAACCACGTTGAAGATTATAAAAATATCTTATTAGAAACTTGGGAAGCCATGCCTAACTACTTTATCACGTCTTCTAGTAAAGATATTGGTAAAGACGAGGTCCTTGGTTATATCCAACAATTGAATGATGATATGGTTGTTGAGTAAGCTTTGGATAGAAGCTACTTTATCTATTTAAATTTAAGTCGTTTTTAGTATTTTAGTTGAAAAAACATGAAAAGACAGCTACTATCTTTATTCTTAATTCTATTTTTTATAGTTTCTTGCGAACAAAAGGAAGCTAAAGAAACCAAATCGGTTGAACAAAAATCAACGGTTGAATTAGAAGTAGAACCGGAAAAACAGAAAGAAAAAACCTCTATCGCTGTACAATATTTTGAAAACGATAGTTTACGAGTTTTACTTGAATTTGATTTAGAAAAACTTGCTCTAAATCCGAATTTTTATTTAAAAACTGAGCCAAGAATAAATAGTTATAACGAAACAATAATCGATACTGTTAAAACACAAACTTTTGACAAAACTAAAATTTACTCTTACCGAGCGAAAGATAAAGAATGGATTTACGCTGCTAAAATAAGGGATTCTGAATTTAAGTTTTTAGAATCTATAAAAATTGGAGTCCATAAAAAAACTCTTGAAAACATACTTAAATCAGAATTAAAAACTAATTTAATCAAAATCGGAGATTTAGAAAATACATCAGTTTTTATTTTTTCTTTTGAAAATGACACATTAAAAACAATTGACTATCAAGGTTGGGTAGATTAAAAATACTTGAATGAATATAAAAACACTTCACATAATTATATTTTTTGTGAGTCTGCAATGTTTGTCTCAGGAAACTGAAAAATTCATAAGTTTAACTTCTAACTTAAAACCATCAGACACAATAACCATTGATTTAAAATTTGGTAACGGTAAACAAAAAGAAACTGGAAAAATATTTGAATATGATTTTGAAGATTATATTTATTCGTTTTATTGTGGAAAACGTACAGAATATTATAGAGATGGTACAATTGCTTATGTATATAAGTATAACGATTTCGGAATCTTAATTTCTTGTAAATGGTATGATGGTTTTGATAATTTATGGCGAGAATCTCAAACATTGAAAATTGATTCAGATGCTATAAATTTGAAAGAATTCTTTGAAAAAGAAAAGCATTTAACTATAACTGTCAAAGAAAAGATCTACAGATACGATAAAGTGAAGTGCGAATATTACACAAAAAAAGAAGGTCAGAGCATTAATGGTAAAAAAGTTGGTGTCTGGAAAACATATAATATAGATGGTAATATAAAAAAGGAAGATGTATATTAGATATTATACAAACTATAGACAAACACCTTCAATACATAATGAATTAACCATAACACATGTCCAATTTCACCTTCAATCACATCGCACTTTCTGTAAAAAACGTAAACATTTCTGTTTCGTTTTACCAAAAGGTCTTTCAATTTA
>JALZUT010000085.1 GCA_023300575.1 Olleya sp. | reverse complement strand
TAGGTTATAAAGTTTTGAGATTTGAAAACAAAATGCTCTTTGATTTTTCACCTTCAGTTTTAATGACTAATTAAAAATAATACTAATTGAAAAACGACTTGAAAGGGTCGTTTTTTTTGTTTTAATTCCTCTTTCTTACGCTTTCTTAAAAAGTAAAATTCATTCTCCTCTTAAAAATAAGAGAAGAGCTAGGTACTATTATACTTTGATAATTAAAGATTGAAATTATAACTAAAAACAGACATGTATGTATTTCTCACTTCAGTTAAAGAGAGGTGTTTTTTTTAAATAAAAAAACGGAGAGTTTGACCTAAAACGCGAAGCCTTTTTAAAAAACTTTCACTAATCACTAATCACTAATCACTAATCACTAATCACTAATCACTAATCACTTTTCACTAATCACTTTTACTTACAACAAACTACTATATTAAACAGTCAACTGCTTAATTTTAATACCTAAAGTTGTTTCTACCTTTTTTACATCACTATGTTCACTAGATAAAATAAGAGCAATAGATTCTCCTTTTTTACCAGCTCTAGCAGTACGACCACTTCTGTGTGTGTAATACTCGATATGTTCTGGTAATTGATGATGAATTACAAATGCTAAGTCACTAACGTCTATTCCTCTTGCAGATACATCTGTAGAAATCAATACTTGTAAGCTCGTGTTTTTAAACGCACGCATTACTTTATCGCGTTCTCTTTGTTGCATGTCACCTTCTAAAGCGCCAACATTAAAACCTTCTAATTCTAATTGGTGTTTTAAAGATTGTGCACCAGCTTTGGTACGTGTAAAGATAATTCCGCGTTGGCCTTCCCTATCTTCTAATAAACGCATTAAAGTATGTGCTTTATCGTTGATAGTAGTTTCTATAAAAAAGTGTGAGATATTAGTATTTACAACGCTATTTCTATCAATTTCTAAACGAATGGCTTTGTCTGCTATATAACGTTTTACAATTACCTTTAAGTCATCAGACATTGTTGCGCTAAACAACCAAGTATTTCGGTTGCCTTTAGTTTGACTTAAAATAGTGGTTAAATCGTTTTTAAAACCCATACTAAGCATTTCATCTGCTTCGTCTAAAACAATGGTTTTAATATTTGATAAATTTATTGTACCACGATTAATAAGATCAACCAAACGACCAGGAGTTGCCACAATAACATGTGTTGTTCTGGCTAGGTTTTTAAGTTGAATATCTATCTTTTCTCCTCCATAAACACCTTCTGTAAAGATTTTAGCAGTGTTGTATTTTGTATACTTAAACAATTGCTTTTTTATTTGTTGAACTAGCTCTCTGGTTGGTGCAATGATTAAGGCTTGAATTTCGTTTTTTTCAGGATCTATTTTATTTAGAAGCGGTAACCCAAAAGCTGCAGTTTTACCAGTACCAGTTTGCGCTAAACCGACAAAGTCCGTTTTAGAATTTAGCAACAATGGTATAGCTTGAGATTGAATTTCTGTAGGCGTTTTAATACCTAATTCTTTAAGTGATTTTACGTAGTTTCTATCTAAACCAAGGTCTTTAAAAGTCATTTTTTGTTTGGTATTGTCAGGTCGAGCGTAATCAAGACCTTATTTTTTAATACTTACTAACGTCTCGACTATGCGCGACAAGACATTTTAATATATCAATATTTAAACTTTAATCCTCAGGTGGAAATCCATTAATTTCCTCAAAGATTTCATCAAAATTTGATCGTAAATAGGCGTTTAGTTTTTTACGATAATCTTCTTTAAGCCACTCAACAAAATTATAAGTACTTTTACTTATACATTTTGTATAACGACTAATTCTGTAATCTATGTCATCACCTAATAATTTAGCTAATGCTAAAGCATCCCAAAGGTCTTCACTATTTTCTGTGCAAATATGTGCATGGTTTTTTAGAGAACGTTCCAATACTACTTTAGAGCTTTCTCCTGCTCTAATACTATCTATATAACACTTTTTAATATCAAAATAAACCTGTTCAGACTTCTTGAATTTTTCACGTAATTCGTCTGGCATTTCATATCTAAAGTTGTTTTCAAGCTCTTCATCACTTAAAATACCATCTAAATAGTAGTTTGGAGAACGGAATATTTTATGCCAATCTAAATCACTTCCCCAAGGTCCAAAACGGTGTAAATTATTACCTAAATCTACAACTGTAAAGTTGTGTTTGTCCTTTAAAATACGAGAACCACGCCCTATCATTTGGTAGTAAAGTGTCAACGATTTTGTTGCTCTATTAAGCATAATACAATCTACTGTTGGCTCATCAAAACCAGTAGTTAAAATACTTACAGATGTTAAAATAGCATTAGGCGTTTCTTTAAACCATTTTAATATGGCTTTACGTTCTTTTTTAGTATTGTTATTATCTAAATGCGCAACAGGATAACCAGCGCGTCTAAAGGTGTCATATACGTGTAAAGACGTATTAATACCATTATTAAATATTAGTGTTTTCTTATTTTTACAACGTTCTTCATAAGCTTGAATAAGCTTAGTTAACATGTCTGTATTAGTGTATAAATCTTCAGACGATTTTACAGTATAATCTCCATTTGCGCCAACGATTAAAGACGTTAATCCTACGTTGTAACTATATATATCTGCACGAGATAAAAATTCGTTTTCTATTAAGGATTGGATCGTTTCACCAACAATTAATTCGTTATAATTATCCTTCATAGGAAGGTTAATATTACTACTTAAAGGCGTTGCTGTTACACCTAATATAAAAGACTTTTCAAAAAATTTAAACAGTTTAGTAAAGCTATTGTAGTGTGCTTCATCAATAATAACTAAACCAATGTCTGAAATGTCCAGTTTATCATCATTTAATCGGTTGTTTAGGGTCTCTACCATTGCCACAAAACAATTAAAATCTTTTTGATCCGATAAGTCTGCTTTACTGTCTACAATTTTATTACTTACACCAAATTCTGTTAACATATTAGATGTTTGTCTACACAGCTCTATCCTGTGCGTCATTACTAATACTTGCTTTTTATGATGTTTTAAATATTGTCTAACAATCTCAGAGAAAATCACAGTTTTACCTCCACCTGTAGGCAATTGATACAGTAAATGGTAATCTTCTGCAGCCTCTTCAAAGCACTTAAAAATTTTATCGATTGCGCCTTTTTGGTAGCTGTATAAACTTTTTCCTTCGGTACGCTCTTGTAATTCTAGGGTTTTGACTGACATTAATTAATTGAGATTTTAAAATTTTCAGATGTGCAAAAATACAACGAATTAAAGGGTTTCAACGAATAATCTATCAAAAAAATATTATTACTTATTTTTACGCTTCAATATGATCCAAAAAACAGAAAATTTTCAAGCGCAATTCAGTGGTTTTTTTAATACGCCACATTTATTTAAATCAGAAATTTTAGGCATGCAGCCTTTTATAAAAACACTTCAAAATTCGTTTGTCTTTAATGCTGAAATAAAGTCAAATATAAGATTAGGGCAACGCGTAGAACGTTTTGTTGCAGCAGAATTAAAACAGTTTTCTGATATTGAAATTTTAGCAGAGAATCTTCAAATACAAAGAATAAAACAAACTGTAGGCGAAATTGACTGTTTGTTTTTAAATGATGGTAAGCCTGTGCATTTAGAGATTCAGTTTAAGTATTACCTCTATGATGTATCACTTGGTATAACCGAAATTGACCATTGTATTGGTCCAATGCGTCGCGACTCTCTAAATCAAAAATTAGAAAAGCTAAAAAACCAGCAACTACCACTACTCTATGGTAATGACACAAAACCCTACTTAGATAACTTAAATTTTAAAGCTGAAGATTTTACGCAACACATCTATTTTAAAGCACAAATTTTTGTGCCTTATGGTCAAGATATTGAATTTAACACCCTGAATAATGACTGTATTTATGGGTTTTATTTTAAGTACAAAGACTTACTAACGTTTAAAGACTGTAAGTTTTATAAGCCTAAAAAAACAGATTGGTTACTTGATATCAATCCAAATGTTGGATGGCAAACTTATGATGAGATTTTACCTCAATTAAATATCTATGAAACCGAAAACTACTCACCATTACTATGGTTAAAGTTTAAAAATGGTGAGATTACTAAATGTTTTGTGGTGAGCTGGTAATTTATTTTTAATTCTGTTTTAAAAACATATTGAACTCTTAAATTAGTCTAAACATACAATTATTTGACTTTGTAAAAACAATAAACTATGGGATTTCTAGTCTTGTTTGTACTATTTTGAGTGATAAAATTAACTTAGTAAAATGGGAAGAATAGTTTACGATTTAGAGTTCAAAAATACTCTTGTTTAATTATTTAATACAGGAAATACCGTTTACAAGGCTTGACTATTAGCAAGAAAGAAAAGGAATATAGCAGATAACCATAAATTTCATTCTGATAAAGGTGTGCAATACGCGTCAAATAAAATGGTTCATATTTTCAAGGCTAGTAATAAAATAACTCAAAGCATTAGTAGAAAAGGGAATTATTGGGATAATGCTGTAGCATAAAGCTTATTTAAAACAATAAAATATGAATGTAATAATAGGTATGTGTTCAAATATTATCCAGACGCATATAGAACTATTGAGAGTTATATTAATTGGTATAATTATAAAAAAACACATTCTTCTTTAGGCTATAAATCTCCTATGGAAATGGAACTGGAACTGGAATTGGAATTGGAATTAAAAAGGAAAAACAATAAGAATGTAGCACAAAAAATAATACCAAATTTATTAGCTAGTCCACGCCTATATTATTTACCCATTATTAACTAGTTAAAAAAAGGAAAGCCTCTTAAAAGAAAGAGGCTTAAATAGTCTTGTTTTTATCAAAATTTATGACTTGTGCTACGATTACCATTGTTACCCATAGTTTTATTTAGTTCATTAATTTGAATAAAGACCATTTTTTGAAAACTCAGATGTTTTGTCTAAAATGAATAAAATTAAATCAGT
>JALZUT010000084.1 GCA_023300575.1 Olleya sp. | reverse complement strand
TTATCGATAAATGACACGTGGATTTATTTACATCTTCAAAAAAAAGCTTTCGGAAAGCTTTAGTTATTAAAATTTCCCTAATACATAATGCTAACTCATATTAATCGTTATTTTTGTTCAAACTCTAAATTACAAGATGTTTAAAAACTTAGTTATTGTATTCTTTTTAAGCCTAATTTCTTTTAATAGCATTGCACAAGAACGCAAAACCATAGAGATTAAAGACTCTGGTGCGTTTGGTGACAAAGACGAAGAAAATTTTCCAGGAGCCAGTATACTAACCAGAAGTGACCAAGGTCAAGTCCATATTTACCATGATGGTATAGATGTGTTTTGCGACAAAGCCATATTTTATGGTAAAGAAGATTTTGTTGAAGCTTATGGTAATGTCTTAATGAAACAAGGTGATACCATTAACCTAACCTCAAAATACGCAGAATATTCTGGTAAAACAGAATTGGCTTTTGCAAGTGGTGATGTGGTACTTAAAGACCCACAATCTACTATAACATCTGACACATTATACTTTAACAGAGTAAAACAAGAAGCTTATTATAAGTCAGGCGGAAAAGTAGTTAGAGATAGCTCTGGTACCATAACTAGTACAATTGGTCGTTATTACATGAATCAAAAAAAATACCGTTTTGTAGAAAAGGTAAAACTAGTTAATCCAGATTACGTCCTTAATACTAATACTTTAGATTATTACTCAGACAACGGTTATGCTTATATGTATGGGCCTTCAACTATTGTTGGCGATAGTAGTAAAGTTTATAGCGAACGTGGTTTTTACGACACCACAAACGATGTTGGTCATTTTGTAAGAAACTCAAGGATTGATTATGACAATCGTGTGGTAGAAGGAGATAGTCTATATTTTGACCGAAACCGAAATTTCGCTTCAGCAACCAATAACATTGTTGTTACAGATACTATTAATAACAGTATTGTAAAAGGACATTATGCAGAAGTTTTTCATGCAAAAGACTCTGTTTTTATTACAAAACGTGCCTTAGCCATTACCATTCAAGAACAAGACAGTATTTACATGCACGCAGATACGTTAATGGTTACAGGAAAAGCCGAAAACCGAATTACACGTGCTTATTACAATGCTAAAATTTATAAATCAGATATTTCTGGTAAAGCAGATTCTATTCACGCAGACCATAAATCAGGTTTAACTAGACTTATTAATTTAGCTCGTTTAAATAAAGGTGATGCCTTTTCGGCAGCTAGAAAACCTATACTATGGAATGAAGATAATCAAATGACTGGTGACACCATTCATCTAATATCAAATCCAGAAACCGAAAAACTAGACTCACTTCATGTGTTTTATAACGCCTTTTTAATTAGTAAAGACACGTTGAGTACTGACGGTTACAATCAAATTTCGGGTAAAGAACTTATTGGTTTATTTAATGAAGAAAATGAAATCAAACAAGTTGACATTCTTAAAAATGCCGAAACTATCAACTATTCCAGAAATGATGAGGGCGAGTTGATTGGTATTGATAAAGCTAAATCAGCAGATGTTGTATTATTTTTTGAAAACAAAGAACTTATTGAAGCCAGAAGAATAAGACAAGCAGAAGCTAAAATGTTTACAGAAGAGGATTTGCCAGCAAACGCAAGGAAATTAAGAGGTTTTGATTGGCGTGATGACGAACGACCAAAATCTGTAGACGCTCTTTTTAAAGACGACCTACCTTTAAACCTTCCTGTAATTAAAGGCCTAGAACCTTATGTAAAAGATGAAGCGTTTTTTGGCGAAGCGCTTATTGGTCGTGTAGAAAAAGCAGACAAAGAAGCTGAGGCTAAAAGTTTAAATAAAAAAGATGCAAAACCTAAAGCGTCTAGACAAGTCCCTAAGCAATTTTTAAAACCAAAAAAAACGATTCAAAAAAAGTTAACGATAGATAAAACGCCAAAGAACGAGGAATCTAAAGATTAATTTATGAAAGACTTATTTCTTAAATATCAAGCACAGACTACTCCTCACCCACTTGCTCTAGAAATTTCTCATGCAAAAGGCAGTTATATTTATGACACTAACAACAAACCCTATTTAGATTTTGTTGCTGGTGTATCTGCATGTGCTTTAGGACATTGTCATCCAAAAGTTGTAGAAGCAATCAAACAACAAGCAGATCAATACTTACATGTAATGGTATATGGCGAATATGCACAACAACCAGCTATTGACTTGTGTCAATTAATTGCCAAACATTTACCAGATCCTTTAGAGAGCACGTATCTAGTAAACTCTGGGACAGAAGCTATAGAAGGCGCAATAAAATTAGCAAAACGTGTAACTGGTCGTAGTCAAATTATTGCAGCGCACAATGCCTATCATGGCAACACAATTGGTTCTTTAAGTTTAATGGATTTTGAAGCGCGCAAAGCGCCTTTTAGACCACTACTTCCAGACGTTAGTCACATAACATTTAATTACGAGCCACATTTTAAACACATTACAACCAAAACAGCTTGTGTAATTGTAGAAACTATTCAAGGTGGAGCAGGTTTTATAGAGCCTAAAGATGACTATCTAAAAAACCTAAAAGCACGTTGTAAAGTAGTTGGAGCACTTTTAATTTTAGACGAAATCCAACCCGGAATTGGTCGTACAGGTAAACTCTTTGGGTTTGATAATTATAATGTCATACCAGATATTGTGGTAACAGGAAAAGGATTAGGAGGCGGTTTACCAATTGGTGCCTTTACAGCTTCCAAAGCACATATGTCTCAATTACAAGACAGTCCAAAATTAGGACATATTACCACTTTTGGGGGTAATCCTTTAATTGCAGCATCTGCTTTAGCGACATTAAAAGAAATTACAGAAAGTGACTTAATGTCTCGAACCATAGAAAAAGAAAAACTAATAAGACAGTATTTAAAACATCCATTAATTACAGAAATTAGAGGACGTGGTTTAATGCTAGCTGCTTTAACAACTTCAGAAGAGATCACTAGTCAAGTGATATTAGAAGCTCAAAATGAAGGTTTGATTTTATTTTGGTTATTATTTGAGTCTAAAGCCATTCGTATTACACCACCTTTAACTATATCAAAAGAAGAATTAATTAAGGGTTGTGGTATAATTATTGACCTATTAAACAAAATAGAGCACAATAATTAAAGCTTAAACAGCTTAAAATCAATTCAAAACTTTAATAGAACTTGTAATTGTTCATTACTTTGTTAAAAACAATTAGGTTAAAACACCAAAAAAAAGGAATAGAGCATTACATTTATTAAACCAGTTTATAGTTATAATTAATGGTATCAAAATCTAAAACACTTAATCGTGCCTATGCAGTTCAGTCAAGAAGAACCTAATAAAGTACCACTTACTAAATTTGAATCGATGCTAAAAACAAACAATGTGTTGTTTTTCGATTCTGACGAATTTGAAAATATAATTCACCATTATCTTAATCAAGGTAAAGTTTCTCTAGCTAAAAAAGCTATTAAATTAGGACTTGAACAACATCCAACCTCTATAAATCTTAAATTATTTAAAGTAGAAGTTTTTATTTTTGAAGACAAACTAAACGAAGCAAATCAGCTTTTAGATGCATTACACATTTTAGAACCTTCTAATGAAGAAATCTACATTCAAAAAGCAAATATATTATCTAAAGAAGACCAACATGAAGATGCAATTCATGTATTAGATGTCGCTTTAAAACTTGCAGAAGACACCTCAGAATTACATTCTTTAATAGGAATGGAATATCTGTTTCTAGACAATTTTGAAGAAGCTAAACAAAGTTTTATGCGTTGTTTAGAAGCCGAACCTGAAGATTACTCTTCTTTATATAATATTATTTATTGTTTTGATTTTTTAAATGAAAACGAACAAGCTATTTCTTTTTTAAACACCTATTTAAATACAAGTCCATATTCTGAAGTTGCTTGGCATCAATTAGGTAAGCAATATTTTACTTTAAAAGACTATACAAAAGCATTAAGTGCTTTTGATTTTGCAATTATTTCTGATGACAGATTTATTGGCGCTTATCTTGAAAAAGGAAAAGTTTTAGAAAAACTAAAACGTTACGAGGAAGCAATAGAAAATTACGCTTTAACCATAGAACTTGAAGACCCAACTTCTTTTGCTTTATTGCGTATTGCTTGTTGTTACGAAAAATCAGGACAAGACGATCTTGCAAAACAATACTACTATAAAACAGTAAAAGAAGATCCATTATTAGATAAAGGTTGGATTGCAATTACTAAGTTTTATTCTAAACAAAACAACTATCCTAAAGCATTATATTATATCAATAAGGCTATTAATATTGATGGAGAAAATGTAGTGTATTGGAAATTATATGCACAAATTAACCACAGATTAAATTTTCTTGAAGAAGCAGAACGTGGTTAC
Organism: Olleya sp.; assembly: GCA_023300575.1. Lineage (GTDB taxonomy): Bacteria > Bacteroidota > Bacteroidia > Flavobacteriales > Flavobacteriaceae > Olleya. The sequence continues at coordinate 5,161 of JALZUT010000084.1, read as the reverse complement.
AAAAAAACATTAGAATTAGGTAATTACGAGCTTAACTCTTGGTTACAAAGAGCTGACATACTAATAAAACTTGGCGAATATGAAGGTGCAAGTTTCAACTTAATTCAAGCAGCAGAGTTTTATCCAGAAAATGCCGAAATCGAGTTTAGATTAGCTGGTATCTACTACCATTTATTAGAAACCGAAAAAGGAAGTTATCATTTAAAAAATGCGTTTTCTTTTGAAGCCGATTTTTTAATGGTTGTAGAAGAATTGTTTCCGTTAGTTTACAATTCGGTTACCTTCAAAAAAGCGTTAAAAAAGCTACAATAATTAAGACTTAAAACCAAATTTGCATACCTTTGATCAATGAGTTTGTCTAGACTCTATCAATCAAAAAACAACCAATGCAAAGACGTTTTACAGATTATCTAATCATATGGCTTAAAGGTATAGCAATGGGAGCAGCAGATGTTGTTCCTGGAGTATCTGGTGGTACAATCGCTTTTATTTCGGGTATCTACGAAGAACTATTACAAAGTATTGATAATGTTAACCTTAGCTTTTTTAAAACATGGAAAAATAAGGGGTTTAAATCTGCTTGGCACAAAATAAACGGTAATTTTTTACTTTCCTTATTTTTAGGAATAGCCATCAGTATTTTTTCATTAGCAAAAATAATAAAGTGGTTGTTATTTAATGAACCTATTCTATTGTGGTCTTTCTTTTTTGGTTTAGTCTTATCAAGTATATTATTTATAGGAAAACAAATTAAAACTTGGAACATCCCAGTGATAACCTTATTAATACTAGCAGCTGTAGGATCTTATTTCATAACTATAGCAGAACCATTTGCGTCTCCAGAAAGTAATATTTATCTTCTTTTTTGTGGTGCTTTAGCTATTATAGCAATGATTTTACCAGGTATATCTGGTGCTTTTATATTACTAATATTAGGCGCATACCAGACAGCAATAAATACTATAGATGAGTTACTACAAAGTATTCTTACCCTGAATTTTGAATTATTTAAAACCGCTTTCTTAAAATTCTTAATGCTTTCAATAGGCGCTATTATTGGCATTAAGGCGTTTTCAAAAATTTTAAACTGGATGTTTAAAAATCATAAAAACTTAACGTTAGCTATATTAACTGGATTTATGATTGGTTCGTTAAACAAAATATGGCCTTGGAAAGAAACATTAGAATTTCGTATAAACTCTCATGGAGAAAAAATACCATTTATAGAAAAAAGCATTTCTCCTTTTAATTTTGACGGAGATAACCAATTACTGATTTCTACTGCATTAATAATATTAGGGTTTTTAACCATATTTATTTTAGAAAGAATAGGCAACAAAGCCAAATAATGGAAAGCACACGTATATTAAAAGACAAAATTTTCTTAATCTTAAAAGGATTAGCAATGGGAGCAGCCAATAAAGTTCCTGGCGTGTCTGGTGGTGTTGTTGCATTTGTTGCAGGTTTTTATGAAGAGTTTATTTACTCATTACAAAAAGTAAACGGTACAGCATTTAAGTTACTAATTAACGGACACTTTAAATCATTTTTTAATTATATAAACGCACGCTTTTTAGGTTTACTTTTTTTAGGAATGATTGTTAGTTATTTTAGTATTTCTAAGCTTTTAGACTACCTTATATCGCATTATGAATTGTATGTATGGAGTGTGTTTTTCGGGATGATAATTGGCTCAATTTATTATTTGAGTAAAGATTTTAACGATTGGAAAACCACTACCTATTTAGCATTGGCAATTAGTGCTTTAGTCGGAATAGGTATTAGTTTTTTAGATCCAGCTACACAAAATGATAATTTATTTTTTGTTTTTTTCTGTGGAATTATTAGCGTCTCGGGTATGACTTTACCTGGTTTTTCAGGCTCTTTTATCTTAATTTTATTAGGTAATTATGTGCTACTTTTAGTAGATTCGGTTAATGCATTGTACAATACTTTTGCCGAAATCATTATGGGTGATTTTAGTTTTACAGCAAATATAGAACGTCTTAGAATGTTAAAAGTATTAGCTGCATTTACTTTGGGATCGGTTGTGGGTTTAGTTACTTTTTCTCATACTTTAAGTTATATTTTAAAACACTACAAAAGTGTTACTATTGCATCTATAATTGGCTTTATTATTGGATCTTTAGGTGTCGTTTGGCCTTTTAAAGAAACCATTTACATGCTTAACCAAAGTGGTGGGTTTTTGATAGATTCTGCAGGTGAAAAAGTTATAGAAAATTACTATCGTTATCTACCAGAATTAAACACCCAAACCTATTGGGCTATATTTTTTACCATAATAGGAATTACAATCGTTTTAACATTAGATCTTTACGGACAAAAAACTAGAAAACCACATGCGTAAATTTGGCTTAATAGGCAAAGCAATTGGCTACTCCTTCTCTCGTAACTATTTTAAAAACAAGTTTAAAGAAGCAAGTATTAAGGATGCTGCATATCAAAATTTTGATTTAGATACTATTACGCAATTCCCAGAAAAGGTATTAAAAACAGACGGTTTAAGCGGGTTAAATGTCACTATTCCGTATAAAGAGCAAATCATTCCGTTTTTAGATAGTGTATCCAAAAAAGTAAAAGCTATTGGTGCAGTCAATACCATAAAAATCAAAAAAAACGGAACCTTAAAAGGCTACAATACTGATTGCTATGGCTTTAAAAAAACCATTACACCACATTTAAAAAAGCATCATAAAAAAGCGCTAATTTTAGGAACAGGAGGCGCAAGTAAAGCAATTGCTTATGTTTTGGAAGGACTAGATATAGACTTTCAGTTTGTGTCTCGTCAGGTTTCAGAAAAAGCAAAATACAACTACAATATGCTTTCAGAATCTATTGTAAAAGAACATACCATTATAATTAATTGTTCACCAGTTGGTACCTTTCCTGACGTAAATGAAGCACCAAAAATTGTATATTCGGGTGTTACATCGTCACATATTCTATTTGATTTAATATATAACCCAGAGCAAACCCAATTTTTAAAAAATGGCTTAAAAAATGGCGCAACTACTATTAATGGGTACAAAATGCTAGAATTTCAGGCAGAAAAAGCTTGGAAAATCTGGAATAAATAAAACCTAACAGCGAGTAAGACATCAAAATATTGGTGGTTTTTCAACTTGTTAGTATATTTAAAAACTATTTACATTATTACAAACCGAAAAACATTTTAAAAATGTCAGAGCTAGATAACCTGCAAAATGCAGATGGAATTGAAGAACAAAACGAAAACGTACAACCAGAAAAGACTCCGAAAAAGACTCCGGAAGACTCTTTAGAAGACACTTTAGAAGAGGATAAGGTTTTAGAAGAGATTGACGATTCAAACGCCGAAGATGCAGAAGATGCAGACAACGCAAACCGTCATACTATCGAGGATATAGATTATGAAAGTCTAAACCTTGAACAACTGGTTATAGAAATAGAAAAACTAGTAAAAGGCGAAAAAATTCAAACTATTAAAAAGCATGTAGATGCTATTAAAACTGAATTTGATAAGCAGTTTAACGATTTACTAGAAGAAAAAAAGGAAGAATTTTTAGCCAATGGTGGTAATGAAATTGATTTTAGATACCAGTCACCTTTACAACGTAGCTTTAAAGACACCTATAAAGATTACAGACAACGTCTAAGTGCACACTATAAAAATATAGAACAAAACCACAAGCAAAATCTAACCGATAGATTAGATATCATAGAGCAAATCAAAGCCATTACAGAAAGTGCTGAGGACTCTATGAATACTAAATATAAAAAGTTTAAAGACCTGCAAGACCAATGGAAAAGCGCAGGACCAATACCAAGAGACAAGTATAATAACGCTTGGAACAGCTACCATTTTAATGTCGAACGTTTTTACGATTTACTACACTTAGATCGTGATTTACGCGATAAAGATTTTGCACATAATTTAGAACTTAAAACAAAAATTATAGAGCAAGCAGAAGCCTTATCAGAGGATGAAAACACAAACAGAGCCTTTAGAGAACTGCAAAACTTACATAAAATATGGAAAGAAGAGCTAGGACCTGTATCTAGAGAACACAGAGAGCCAATTTGGGATCGTTTTAAAGAGGCTACCAAAAAAATTAATGCAAAGCGTCAAGAGTACTATAAAGACTTAGACACTGTATATGAGCACAACTTAACTACCAAGCTAGCTATTATAGAAAAAATAGAAACACTTACCAACGATGACATTACTAACCATAGTAGTTGGCAAAATAAAATAAAAGAAATAGAAGTACTACGTGAATCCTTTTTTAAAGCAGGAAAAGTACCTGTAAAAGTTAACGAAGCGACTTGGGCAAAATTTAAAGATGGTGTTAGAGGTTTTAACAGAAAGAAAAACGAGTACTATAAATCTTTAAAGAAAGACCAGTACGACAATTTAGAAAAAAAATTAACCCTTATAAAGACAGCAGAAGCCAATAAAGACAGTGAAGACATACAGGCTACTACAGCTTTAATGAAAAAAATTCAAGGCGATTGGAAACGCATTGGACATGTACCTAGAAAGGATAGCGATAAAATATGGAAGCAGTTTAAAAGTGCCTGTAACCACTTTTTTGACCGTTTAAACGAAAAACGGAATGCTGCAAGTGCAGAAGAAGAACAAGCACTAACAGAAAAAGAAGCACTACTTGAAGAAGTAAAAGGACTTAAATTATCTGGTAAGCAAAAAGAAGATTTAGATACGATTAAAGACTATATCTCTAAATGGAAAACCATTGGTCGCGTACCAAGAAATAAGCATAAAGTAGACACTGATTTTAATGTAGCTTTAGATGGATTATTTGACAGCTTAGACCTTAATAAGTCTGAAGTTGAACTAATTAAATTTGAAAACAAGCTTCAAAATTTAGCATCAAATACAGACACAGATGCATTAGATAAAGAGCGTTTTTATATTCAGAAAAAAGTGGACGAAATAAAAGGCGAAATCAATCAATTACAAAACAATTTATTATTTTTTAAACATGCAGATGAAAAAAACCCATTAGTAAAATCGGTACATGATAATATTAAAAAGCATGAAGATAATTTATCTGGTTGGACGTCTAAACTAATTAAAATAAAAGGTGTTTATACAGCTAAAGCAAAAGCTGAAGCAGATGCTAAAGCTACAAAAGACGCT